>JAYUGZ010000759.1:0-8216 GCA_043767465.1 Cyanobacteriota bacterium | reverse complement strand
TCAAGTCCTTTTATCCGCACTACACTCAACGCTTTGTACATCAATAGTTTCAGGTTTGTTATACCATTGAAAATTGAATTTTCCGCTCATCCTTCGCTCTTTTAGGTACTGAGGATTTCTAGAACAGCCTCTATATCCCCCAAGTCAGCCCTCGATTTTTTGCGTTGCCCTTTCAACTGGTTAAGCAGGTCGGCTGGTTCTGGAAATTCTGCGACTGCCAGAGCCGATTTTTTTCTCAAGTCGGAGAGTTCCACCTCAACTTCTTCTCGATCGGCGCGCTCCCTCTTAAGTTGCGATCGCACTTCTGCTAATTCTTTTTCACGGCTAGCTTTTATCTGGCCGCTACTTTCTAAAAGCTTGGAGTAGTCGGCGCGCGCTTCTTCTATTTGTTGTTCAAGTGATTCTATCTCATGTCGAACCGTTTCTATAAGCGGTGCATCCTTGCCGATTGGTTGTTCTGTTATGTTCGCGTCGCTAGTTTCTACATCAGCACGCGCCGTTCCCATAAGCGGGTTGAATTGAGTGACTACCGTTTCCATAACTGGATGAAAGTCAGCATGCACCGTTTCCATAAGCGGATCGAGTTGAGTAGTCACCGTTTCCATAAGCGGATGAGAGTCAGCACTTACCGTTCCCATAAGCGGACTACTTTCTGCCAGCGCTTCTAAATAATCATTCCGGCTCATCCCTGCTTTCTCTGCTGTAGCAGCCAGCCAGAGCCAAGCATCATCGGTTAAATTCACCGATCGCACTTTGCGGGGAACCTCGGATTTAGGTGCGAACTTGCCTGCGGTATTTCTTGCCTTGTTACCCATTCCCGTTTCCATAAATGGTTGATATATCTACTAAACCATTTATGGAAACGGTTGTCAAGGGTTTTGGTTAGCCATTTCTATAAACGGTCAACTTCCAGTTGCGATCGAAGTGTAGACACGAAAATCCCCCAATTAAGGGGGATGAGATTTAGCCGTCAGTCGTCAGGCAACAGCTAAATTTTCCGCAAGTTACAGAAGAGCGCTGAGAGTACCCGCCCGCCCTTCATCTTTTCGCGTTCTTGCCAGTCAACTTTGCAACCGATACTGATATTAATTTCAACGATGCGGCCGTGCCAGTTGTAAGAAAGTTCGTCTGGATTGTTGCCAGCCACCTTGTCACCGACTCTGAATGCTTTGAGCGGGTCGGAACAAGGGACACCCGTGAGCAGTTCTGTCAGTTTTTGCTTGTCAGACTGGCTGAGTTTTTCGATGTAATTGCACAATTCCAAAATAGTTGGAGAAATTGAGTTACCTGAGTTACCACCGCTCTGTGCAAGGGTTTGTGAGTTACCAACTGAGTTACCAATATTTTCTGGTAACTCAGTTGGTAACCCTGTAACGCTTACTATGTCTACTGGTAACTCTGGTAACTCAATTTTGTGAGTTAGTTGGAGATTTTGCACAAAGCTAACTCCAAGCAAGTATTTTTGTCCCTTTCTCCCTATTTCATCACGTCCGTTGTATCGGTGAATTTGTACTTTAGGAAAAATCTCGCACAACCTTGACGACAACTGGTTTATGGCTTTCACGGGAGCGTCATATTTATTTGACAGTTCATTCCAAACCAACTTCGGCTTTTTCTTCTCGCCGCTGTCCTCAATCTCTAAAATTCCAGATTCCACATACCAGTCCTGTAACTGTTGCCACAAATCTGTAGCCCAAACACGTCCACCAGCCTGAACCTCCAAACCAACCTCGCGCGCAAACTGCCAAAGGTGTCGGCTTTCCTCCTGAGCTTCCCGCATGGCTTCACGGGTTGCCTTGTAGTCAATGCCCTCGGTTAACAGCAGTGGCAACCGCTCCAGCATCTTGTTAAGCATCGCCGGTGCAATCCGTTCAAGGATAAAATTCTCATCATCTTTGAAGCGCGGGTCAGCCTCTAACTCACCCTGAGACGGGTCAGGGTTACGCTTGTAGGTTTTTTTGAAACTCAGAATGCCGTAGCGGTCATCAATCGCAGCCGTCCCCCCGGTGATGGAAGGTAGTTTGTTGCAGTTGGCAAAAAAGGTAGCAACAGGCTTGTATTCGTAGCTGTCCTTACCTTTGGGTTCAATATCAAGAGGGTCGCCAGTAATGAACTGCTTAAGGCTCTGAATGTTGTCTAGGTCTACTTTTGAAGTGTTCTCAGAAGCCCAGTTGCAGACACCCCCTAGAATACCCGACAGATTAAACTTGCGGCCATTATCGTAGGACTTGAAGTCTGACAGCGACTTGCCAGTCATTCCCCGCCCGAATACAGCGGCTAACACAGCTCGCAGCGTATCCTTGCCGTTAGACCCCTCGCCGGAGCACAACAAACCTTTAACACCCCGTCCCGTCAGTTTCGAGCGTACAAGTTTCAAATCCAGCGCAGCAGCAGCAGTTCTCAAAAATATTTCACGCTGCGACGGCTCCAAACATTCCAAAAGGCGATCGCAATCCGTCGCGTCAATGCCGGGGTCATACGTGCCGCCAACATAGGTATAGACCTGCTTAGGGTTATGTGGCACAAGTGAGTGAGAGCCATCAGGATTAATTTTCACTACCCCCTTAGTGGTGTTCAACCCATCAGGATTGATAGTGTTAGTATCTACAGCCACAGCCAAGAGCATATAGCTGTAGACCTCGTTGACGCTGGCAGAGTTAGCACGGTTGCAACGATATTTCCCCTTTACCAATTCAGAGTAAGTGTTCAACCACTCAAGAATGCGTCGCTTCTCAGTAGGTTCAAGTCGCAGCTCGTAATGAGTTCCGGTGAACTCAAAGAGCTGTCCTGCTATTGAAGCCCAGGGCGCGCCAGAATACAGCGCCTCGACAGTTTTTTGCACATAGTTCTGCTCTGGAATCGGTGCAGTGTCTGGAATGTAGTCAATTATACTACTATTAGACGACAAACATACTACATTATCTTGCGTATGCGCGTGAGAAGTTAAAGAAATATTAGGAGTTGAATTGGTTGCAGCGTTATGAATTTCCGCTTCTAATCGGCGAATAAACTCTTCAATGTCCATGTTTTCCAAAATTTCTCGGATATCCCCTTTATCTGGAATTTCTGGATAGATGGCAACTGGGTCAATGACTGTGCAAGGGAATTGAATATGGTTGCAAGCCAGTCGAACCTCTATGCCCTTCTTAATCCCGGTGTCATCGTTGTCCCGTAGCATCACGAGTACGATATTTTTGCCTGTTGCTTGCAGTATTTTAGCCATCGCAGATGTCTCACCCTGACTCCAATTAGACCCCTGCATGGTCAAGGATGCGATACCGTGAGACCGCGCGAGTTCTACGTTTGGTTCACCCTCAAGCATCAGAACTGCAACAGGTTCGCCGTCTGGTACGCCCGCTAAAACCTCAACTACTTCATCAATGCGGTAAGCAGACCACAGCAAGTCACCCTTACTCCATACCTGTTTGCCGTTACCGTCAACGTGAGTCTGGCGGTAGGTTTTATCGCGTCCCTTTGGCAGAGTCGCGTCTACCCATTGGAACCGAAAAACGAACTGTGAGGCACTGTAAACGTAGGTGACTTGTTCTGCATCCACAGGTACGCCTTTGGGGAAGTAGTCAGGTTTTTGAGGTTTGGGCCCGTATTGGGGTGCTGGTAGTCTTAGGAGCTTTAAACCAGTCGGTATTGGAACCTGTACCGACTGTTTGCTGACGCTCTTGACTGCTACCACCTTCTTTTGTGGCTTTTGACTGCCTGACTTATTTTTCGCTGCTTCACGTTCTGCTAGCACTTCATCCCAAGGTTTGATGGCTTCACGGATAGCTTCGGCGGCACATCCAGAAGTGAAGCATTGGTATTTTGGGCTTTTGCTGTCAATACCTAGGTTGCGTCCGCCACACACGGGACAAACATACTTATTTTTCTCTTTACCGGGTGTCAGTCTGTCCAGATAGTCGCGGATGTCGAATGAACCTGTGTTCAGTTGGTTAGAAATTTCTGAGGAATCGGATGCAGAATTTGACTCTGTAGAGTAAGATGTAGTCATGAGTTTTGACCCTCTAAGGGCTAATCCAAAAGACCGCTGTACCTGTTCCAATAGAATGCAGCGGTTTTTTGGTGTTTACTTTTGTTAAATACTTCGAGCGAATAGGTGGAACCGCCCAGCAAAATTAGATTGCTGGTACAGTGCTATCGCTACGGGCACAGCCACCTATCTCTGCGTCGGGGATAGGGATAAAAGCCTGAATCGATGTCTGCCAGCAATTCGCTTCGGGTACTGGCTTGTGGAAATTGAGTTCTGATACCTTTACTGCACCATGTTTTTCTCCCCAACTAACACGTAGTAGCGGGTCATGGGATGAGGACAATCTATTGATGCTTAGGATTATCCTGTCTATACAATCTCTTACTTGATGGCAGAGCATTTGCCAAAAAGACCAATTCTTTGGATTTGACTTGCGAGCACGTACACAAAAATCAATCAGAGGTTCACCCGGAAGGTGGACAGCGTGGAGGCATCGCTTGGCTCTTCTAAAGTATTTGAGAACATCAATCATCCTTTCAGTTTACCCCTAACTACCAGCCAGAAAATCATAGAAAACCTCGTCACCTCCAAACCCTTGTTCTGTGCGAGTCGTCGAGTGCTTTTACCTTTAAACACGACGAGCGAGTTTTCGGACAGAAACTAAACGTAAACGCCCCAAAAATGGGACGTTTTTCAACTACTCCTCAACTAAGCGTTTATACTCAGCCTCAGCAGCCTTGTATTTTGGCGAACCGCCCTTGGATACACCCCATACCTCAAAGATGATTTTCGCCTTGCCATAGCCCTTAGCCTGCAATTGCAAAATCCGTTCTAAACGTTCTGAATCATCGCTCTTGGCTAGTTGACTGGAACGTTCTGAACTCAAGCCATCATCATCGTTACAAGTGATTGCTAAAGCACGTTCTAGGTGTTCGACAGCCTCTGAACCCGCATTCAAGATAGATTCAGCCTCTATCCGTCGTTGTTGCTCAGAGATATAGGCGCTTGTTGCTAGTTCATCCTCAGTGTCAGCAATGATGACAGCTTCCTTCATTGCTTCAAACTCCTCTGCCTGACTGAGCTTGATGGCAACTCTACGGGCTTCAAAGCAGCAAGCAAAACTACCTATCAAGGCTAAGCCTGTGGTCATGTTGTGCAAAGGGATTTTGCGACTGAGGATGAACGGCGGTGCTAGCCAGAGAATGAAGCCTGAGCAAGTTAAGGCAGAGATTTTTATGACCGACATAGCATCACCCCCAGACCAACTACCGATGCAGCTAGTCCTGAAACCAATACACCCTGCAAGGTAATTGCCTTGATTTTCAGTCGTGCCACTAACCAGTCGTCTAGCACCCAGCTCAGCATCCAGAGTAAGGCAAAAACTACGTACACGGCTCGGACTAAAGCCAGTGCTTGTGGATGCAGCGACGCTATCCAGCATAGAAAGCTGGAAGCAACCGCAAGCATCAAGAAATCGTTGAGCATTGCGATCGCCTTTGTCACTGTTTCGCCCCCTGCAATTTCGCTTTAATCTCACCGATACGGGTATCGGCATTGCTGGCCGCTTGGTCGAGACTCATACCCAGTCGGGCATAAGCGGGGCGTTGTGCGTGCAAATGTTTGCCAAGTCTGGCATCAGCGCGCTTTTTTACCAGTTCGTTGTCGGCAACGACACCCTCATATTTGCGGTGATGTTTGTGGACTTTGGCATCAGCTTCTTCAACTTTGCCGAGTGCTTCATAGGCTCGTTTTGATTGACGAGCGCCGTCGGTCTTTTCTTTTGCCAGCGACTTCATCGCATCGGCTTCTTCCTCTGTGAAGTAGCGCGGGGCTGGCACGACTGGAACACTACGGATACTGGAAAAGTTGCCGGGACTCTGCGGGCTGATGACCCCTGGTGCTGTGGCTGTCATTACCTTAGATTTGTCGATCGCGTGGCTACCATCATGAACTAAGCCGCCACCTGTGGATGATTCGGCGGACTGATTACCGCCGAATAGTTGCTTCATTAATCCCATTTACTTTGCTCCAATTTGAATGGTGATGCGGACTGGACGGGGTATCAAGTTCAAGGTGCGGGGCCACAGACTTATCAGCAGCACAAACAGTCCCACACTTGCCAGAGTGAGTGTAATAAGTTGCCCAAAATCTACCCATTCAAAGAAATTAATCTGATGGGAAGTTTCCTGGGAAGCGGTCGCTACGATGTGGTCTGATGTTTCTGGTTTCGTTTCGTACTCTAGGTTGTGGAATTTTAAGAGTGATTCCCAGGTGGAAGTTTTGGAGAGTTTGCCAAAGGTTCGGGCTTGTTCCTGAGTCAGTCCACAGGCATAGGCAATGTCTTTGAGTCCGTCAATGCGACGGCGGTTAGCTAGGGGCTGATTACTCATGTAAAACCCCACAACCTTTAAGAATTGCGATCGACAACGAAGTCAACCGCCTGAAAATAGGCATAATGATTTAGCTCCAAACGTTACAAGACAACGGCTTGGGGAAGTCGTAGTTAATCAGGTGTGCCAACACCGGGTTAACCGCGCATATCAAATCTTCCTTAGTTACTCACGATTACAGGTTTGCAGTCCCTTGTCAACAGAGGGACTGTAAAGTTTTATTTCTAATTATTCGGTGAGTAACTCCATCACTTCATCGGGCGTAATCCCGTAGATAGAAGCCAATAAATTGACGCATTGTGTGTTACTTCCTATCTGCTTGAGTACCCCAATAGCGCTACTTAAAGGAATAGCTTCCTTTGTGAATCGAGTTAACAAGTCAATGGTTGTTTTGGTATTAGCTCGCTTCTTGTAAGTGCCTTCGTTCATCTGCGTTGAATGTCCCAAATTTTTAGCTCTCGTCTCCTGAGACATCCCCGCCATTTGACCATTAAGATTAGCCAAGTGACGTAAAGCGTGAGACTGGGTAAAGCCTTTATTCCATCTTTTTAAGGTAGTCCAAGCACGGCGACTATATATGCCAGCAATTGTTTTGGGACTATCTGACAACAAACAGATTTCAGGTGGTTTACCCAACTTAATTCCTAAACGCTCTATTAAGTCAGGATGAGTCGGCGCTAACATTGGTACACACAGTCGGTAGCCAGTCTTAGTTGTTGTATCTAGTGATGTTTTGTCGCCTACTACAGCAATCATTCTCATGTTGTCTGGCTCAGCCAGTGCCTGAATAATAATTCCATCCTCTGTCTTGAATGATTTGTCAATATTTTGAATAGCAAAGACTTCATGTACCCGAAACCCATACACCACTTGCATTGAGAATACCCACAACCAACAGCGTCGCTGCTGTAAGTCGTACCGTTTATTATCAAGAGGGACATCTAGAACGTCTTCACAGAATTTAAGGAATTCATCAATGGAAACTGATTGCAAGTCTTTTCTAAACTCCGTTTGTGTCCCGTCAATTTCTTTGAGACGAGTAAGTATGTCAGTATTGCCAATAATTTCAGCTAACTTTTTCATTGCACCTAAACAGTTTTTAAAACATTTACTGCCTTGTTTCTTACTATTAAGCACCGACAGAATGTCCGTCAAGTTGATAACCGTGTTTCGTGGTAATAGCTTGTAATCGTGACCGTAGACGGCATCCCAAGTATTCTGCTGACTAATACTACTTCTGTCACGCTGTTGACGGCGTTTAGTACGTCCATCCCAGTAATCTTTCTCTACTTTTGCTATCGCATCACCAAACGTCATCAAATCATTTTTGATGATGTTTTTTTCTAAAATCGCATCATCGTACCACGCTAAAAACTGAGACTCACTAGAGAACGAGTCTAGAGCATTAGCGACTAAATGAGCTTTTCTCGTAGCGTCAGTAATACCCTGCATCGTCAGATAGCACCCGCAAGTTTTATTGACCCGCTTGTTACCTAACTTGAACTGAAGTGTTATGTAACCCCCACTAGCTTTGCTGTCTCTTTTCAGCCCTACTCCTTTAGGGCATTCCTTCTGGGCTTGTTTGAAATAGTCCAAAATCCGCTCATAGCCAATAAGGTAGTCGGCGGTGGTGCTTGTTGTGACTGAATTAAACTTTTCGCTCATCTTTCGCTTCAATACCTAAAAGTGTTGAGTTTGCTTGCTGTATAGACCATACACCAAGTAGCTCAGTCTTCGCTCAAGCGTAAGACAGGACTTTCAGAGTGGGTAGATAAAAGGGCTAGGATGGCGGAAAATCGTAATTTGAAAGCTAAGTGTTAATTCAAGTCCTTTTATCCGCA
>JAYUGZ010000758.1:0-3327 GCA_043767465.1 Cyanobacteriota bacterium | reverse complement strand
TTTATATCATGACTCAGGGCGGGCCTCGCAATAGTTCTAAGACTGTTGTTTATTATCTTTATGAACGGGCTTTTAAGGATTTGGAAATAGGTTATGCTTGTACGATTGGGCTGGTGTTGTTTTTGCTGATTTTGGGTTTATCTATTTTGCAAGTTAGCCTTCAGGGGTTGGCTCGCAAGGATTAAGATTTATGACAAATATTAAATTGCGATCGCCTCTGATATCAAATCCGGTAGCATAGGAATTAATATTAGCCGAAATGAGGAGACGGCAGTGCCGTTTCCCTACAATATTATTTTGGGGAGAGACACCGCATTGCCGTTTCTACGCGATATTACTTAGATCACAAGGCTTATTAAAACTTAGCTAAATAGCTAATGACAAAGCTAAAGGTGTCTACTATGATCTAGTAAGCTATCCCGTATCTAAATTATAAAAATATGATTTTCCTAGCAGGCTATCAAATCACCGAAAAAGTTTATTCGGGAGTTAATACTGTTATTTATCGGGGAATTTGGGAAAAACACAATTTGCCGGTGATCGTCAAAATGCCGATCGCAGAATATCCCACTCTCGAAGAAATTACTCGCTTGAGACACGAATATAAAATCAGAAAACCCCTCGGTAAAATTACAGAGATTATCAATTCTTATCGCACAGAGACTCACCACAATGGGATAGCGCTAATATTAGAAGACTTTGGGGGCGTGGCTTTGTCTGATTTTCTGACGACTGCTAAACTCGATTTAAAACAATTTTTAACAATAGGAATTCAGCTAGTAACTGGTTTAGGTAAAATTCATCAGCATCAAATAATTCACAAAGACATCAAGCCTCATAATGTCATCATCAATGCCACAAATAATTGCGTTAAAATTACCGACTTTAGCATTTCTTCCCGCTTGTTGCGAGAAAACGCAACTTCTAGCTATTCTAACTTGCTCGAAGGCACGTTGGCTTATATGTCGCCGGAACAAACTGGTAGAATGAATCGGGCGATCGACTATCGCAGCGATTTCTACTCGTTAGGTGTCACTTTTTACGAGATGCTGACTGGTGAATTGCCATTTACTGCGATCGACCCCCTAGAATTAGTTCACTGTCACATCGCCCGCACAGCGCCGTCTCCTCGCAGTTTAAATCCCGAAATTCCCGAAGCAATTTCTGCCATTGTGATGAAGTTGTTGGCCAAAACAGCGGAAGACAGGTATCAAACTGCTGAAGGTTTAAAATTTGACCTAGAATTCTGTTTGGCGAAGTTACAAGCTAATGGCAATATATCTGATTTTACTGTCGGAAATGCCGATCGCGCCAGTCAATTGCTCATCCCCCAAAAACTCTACGGTAGAGAAACCGAAGTCGCCGCTTTGCTCAGTGCTTTTGAGCGAATTAGCGGTGCAGAATCCCCCCATTGTAGGGGCGGTGCCCCCGTGCCCGCCCTAGTTGGGGGTGTCGAATTGATCCTGGTTTCAGGTTATTCGGGAATCGGCAAAACTGCGATCGTCAATGAAGTACAAAAACCCATTGTACGCCAGCGCGGATACTTTATATCTGGAAAATTCGACCAGTTTAAACGAAATATTCCTTACGCTTCTCTGATTCAAGCATTCCAGTCATTAATTCGGCAGTTACTAACCGAAAGCGACGCATCTATCCAGACTTGGAAAGAGAAACTTTTAACCGCTTTGGGAAGTAACGGGCAAGTTGTTGCAGACGTGATTCCCGAAGTCGAATTAATTGTTGGAAAACAGCCGGAAGTCCCGCAATTGGGGCCGACAGAATCGCAAAATCGATTTAATCGAGTGTTTAAGCAATTCATCAGCGTGTTTACTGCACAGTCACACCCGCTGGTGATTTTTCTCGACGATTTGCAGTGGGCAGATTCGGCATCGCTGAAATTAATCGAACTGCTGGTGACAGACTCAGATAGCAAATATTTACTAATTATTGGAGCTTATCGAGATAATGAAGTCAGTGCCACTCATCCGCTGATTCAAACCATAGAAAAAATTGCAGAAATACCACAACTAGGAATACAACCAATTGTCAGCAACATCATTCTCGATCCTTTAAGTTTGAGTCATGTCCAAGAATTAATTGCGGATACTTTAGACGGTCAAATTACTCAAAAAATCGAGCTGTTAGCAGAGCTACTTTTTAACAAGACTCAAGGAAATCCATTCTTTTTGACTCAATTATTGCGAGCTCTTTATCAAGAAAATCTGTTGGTTTACGACTTTCAATCCGGTGCGTGGCAGTGGGATCTGGAACATATTCAAGCTATTGGAATCACTGACTGCAATGTCGTAGAGTTACTCGCTCGAAATATTAAGAAATTGCCCGCAGCGGCGCAGTCAGTATTAAAATTAGCTGCTTGTATTGGCAACCAGTTTAATTTAGAAGTGCTGGCAATTGTCAGCGAAAAATCTCAGAAGGAAACAGCATTAAATCTCTGGGATGCGCTTCAGGCAGGCTTGGTTTTGCCACTGAGCAACGATTACAAAATTCCGCTGGTTTTTGAAGGAACAGAAACGGAGCTAGCTGGGCTGCAAGATGTGAAGGTTGATTATAAGTTTTTGCATGACAGAGTGCAGCAGGCAGCTTATTCTTTGATACCTGAAGAGCAGAAACAAGAAACTCACCTCAAAATCGGTCAATTGCTGCTGCAAAATACTGCACCGGAAGCGCGCAAGGATAATATTTTTGCTCTGGTAAATCAACTGAATTTTGGAATCGATTTACTGACTTCGGAACCGGAAAGATGCGATTTAGCTGAACTCAATTTGATGGCGGGTAAAAAAGCGAAGGCTGCGGCTGCTTTTGAAGCGGCTCTCAAGTATTTTAATCTGGGAATAGAACTCCTCAATTCTGTGTCTCACCTTGCTGAGGATTCAAGTGAAGTTAATTCAAGTTGGCAGAGTCATTATGACTTGACGCTGGCTCTGCATACAGAGGCAATGGAAGCCGAATATCTTAATACCAATTTACAGCAAGCCGAAACTCTGGGCGAGTTAATCTTGCAGCAAGCTACTACTCAGCTAGATGCGGTAAAGGTATACGAGATTAAAATCGAAATGTATATCAACACCTTGCAAATGCCCAGAGCTTTGGATACTGGATTACAAGCTTTGGAAATGATGGGTTTCTCTCTGGCAAATATCCAGGATTTGGCTGGAAATCAGGTGATACTGCCGCAGTTTGAAGAATTAGAACAATTGCCAAAAATGGCCGAGCCGGAACTGATAGCAGTAATAAAGTTACTTCAATCTATTGCTGTTCCCGCTTTAGGTGTCAAACCCGATATTGGTGTCTCAATTGTTTTCTCTC
>JAYUGZ010000757.1:0-8230 GCA_043767465.1 Cyanobacteriota bacterium | reverse complement strand
TGTGCTGTTGCGAATGTTCCCAATTTGGACGCTGTTGATTTTTGGGAGTGTGTTTTTTGCGATCGACCTTTGCCGCCATGTCACAGAATATCACGACCAACCTGCAACAGTCAGCAACTGTAAGTTTATCGCAGTCACGCTGCATTTTTCGAGCGGTTTGCTGCTGGCGTTGGGGTTCGTTTTGTAGATTTGGCGATTAGCGAAAATTTTGGTAAAATAGAAGTATGGTTCGTAGTCATGGCTTTAGTCAAGCAGGACTAAAGTCCTTACTACGAACAGTTTGATATTGAATCACCAACATGGAGAAAGAAATCATGAGTACGCCAGTAGAAATTAGCCCAATCCTGACTCTCGAAGAAATTTTTAGCCTATATCCTGATGAGTGGGTACTCATCGTCAATCCTGAATTGGATGAAGAATTAAGCGTGATTCGAGGTGAAGTTTTAGCCCATGCAACAGAACGCGATGAAATTTATAGTAAGCTTTCATTAAGGAATGGAAAATCTGTAGCCATAGAATATACTGGACTGATACCTGACAACCTAGCAGTGATGTTATGACGAAAATGCCAAATTATCAGAAAGCTTACCGTTTGTTGCGTTATGGGCAAAATTTGCTAGCCGTGCAGGCAACTATTGGCAGTAGAGAAGGGGGCGATTTTCTGCGGGTGCGTTTATTGGTAGATACGGGATCTAGCTTTACAATATTGCCAGTTGAAGTCTTACAAAATTTGGGTTATGATACTGGCAATCCTTTACGTAGACAAGAATTAGTTACAGGCCAAGGAAGAATTTATGCTCCTGTAATTAATGTATCTTGGTTTAATTGTGTGGGGCAACTAATAGAAAATTTTGAGATCGTTGCCCATAATCTACCGCCAAATATTCGTATAAATGGTCTAGTTGGTATGGATTTTCTCACTCATTTTAGATCAGTCATTTCTGTTTCCGATGCGGAAATTAGATTTCAGTAAATATGGAGAAATTCAAAAGTTATCAATTTCACTATTCTTTAACTAACAACAGAAATCAGCCACTAATTTTATTACTCCACGGATTCACCTGCGATTGTCAAGACTTTAGTCCGATAATTTCCTTACTATCTCAAAGTTATTGCTGTCTAGCGGTTGACCTTCCCGGACACGGAAAAACCAGAGTCAACGGCGACGAAAGTTGCTACAATATGTTAAACACAGCCCAAGCTTTGATCGACTTATTAGATGATTTACGAATAGACAAATGTTTTTTACTAGGCTACTCAATGGGCGGGCGATTGGCACTCTACATGACATTGCATTTTCCTGATAGATTCGAGAAAGTAGTGCTGGAGTCAGCCTCTCCGGGATTGAAGAGTGAAAAAGATCGATCGCACCGCATTCAATCCGATTTAGACATAGCACAAAAGCTGGAAAATAGCAACCTTAAAGAATTTTTATTAAGTTGGTACGATCGCCCTTTATTCCAATCCTTAAAAAATTCCCCCAACTTCGATCGACTCATAGAAGCCCGTTTAGCAAATAATGCGATCGAATTAGCGAAATCCCTCCGCAACATGGGAACCGGCAACCAGCCCTCTCTCTGGGCACAACTCGCACAAAATCAAATCCCTCTCCTCTTGCTAGTGGGAGAATATGATGATAAATTTAAAATTATAAATACTGAAATTGCAAATTTGTGTCCAGCAGCCAGTCTCCAGATTGTACCAAAATCTGGTCACAATATCCATTTTGAAAATACTGATAAATTTGTCAAAATAGTGAGACAATTTTATGATTAATTGAAAAGTAAATGATTTATAAATTCGAGTTTCGTACCTATCAACGAAAATTTAAGCGTCCCTTGCAAACCAGTCACGGAATCTGGGATATTCGATCAGGTATTATCCTGAGACTTACTGACGAAAATGGTCGAATTGGTTGGGGAGAAATTGCTCCTTTGAGTTGGTTTGGTTCCGAAAGTTTTGAGCAAGCTTTAGACTTTTGTAGCAAGTTGTCAGCTAATATTTCAGAAGAGACTATTTTCGCTATTTCCAGTGAATTAGTAGCGTGTCAATTTGGCTTCGAGTCGGCACTATCAAACTCTCGATCCCCCCTAACCGAGGGCGGGCACGGGGGCACCGCCCCTACCAAGGGGGGGACAAGAAATATATTCAGCGGTTTATTGCCAGCAGGAGAGGCAGCTTTGTCGGTTTTACAAGTGCTTTGGTTACAGGGATTTCGGACGTTTAAATGGAAAATTGGCGTTGCTGCAATTGAACAAGAATTAAAGATTTTTCAGCAATTAGTAAAAGCAATGGATGATTTGGGCGATCGCAAAAAAGCACTTTTACGATTAGATGCTAACGGCGGACTCAATTACTCCCAAGCTGAAACATGGCTGCAAGCTTGTGATCATGTGTTAGAAATTCCCGACTTTTCCGTAAGTGTTGATTTTTTGGAACAGCCGTTACCTGTCACACAATTTGATGAAATGCTAGCATTAAATGCTGTGTACAAAACTGCGATCGCCCTGGATGAGTCAGTCGCCAATCTCGATCGCATCCAAGAATGCTACAATCAAGGCTGGCGGGGAATCTTCGTCATCAAACCAGCCATCTGCGGTTCCCCATCCCAACTGCGGAAATTTTGTCAAACCCATAATATAGACGCTGTTTTCTCATCAGTATTTGAAACCCAAATAGGCAGACAAGCAGCATTGAATTTAGCAACAGAATTATCTCTTAATTCTAGAGCATTAGGCTTCGGCACCGATGACTGGTTCGACGACAAAAATCAAGAAACTTGGTTAAAGCATCTATGGCAATAAATGTAACAACAAATATTCTGGATCTCGCATCCAAATTACCCGATAATTGGCTAATTAGTGGTGATAGCGGCGAATTTTGTCAAATAGTCGATCGCACATTTCAGCAATTAACCCAAAATCAATCACCACAAACAATCTTCATAGCAGAATTAGAACCAGTCCAATTTATTGCTAGTTTCATCGCCGCCCGTGCCACCAAATCCCAGATTTTTCTCTGCAATCCCAACTGGGTACAACAAGAATGGGAACAAGTCTTTAATTTAGTCCAACCAGACATAATTTTAGGACAAAATACTGACTTAAAAAAAAGATTTTCCTCTCTCCCAGTCCGCGGAGGCGGACTTAGTTTGTGTAGCCGCGAATTCCATTCGCCGGGATTCCATCATTCACCCGAATTACCTTCACCCGAATTACCTTCACCCGAAATTGACGAATTAGCTACAATAATGATTCCCACAGGCGGTTCATCGGGAAAAATCCGTTTTGCCATCCACACTTGGGAAACACTCATAGCCTCAGTCCAAGGTTTTCAACAATATTTTGAAGTTGATAAAATCAACTCATTCTGCGTCTTGCCATTATACCACGTCAGCGGTTTAATGCAATTTATGCGATCGTTTACGACAGGTGGCAAACTAGCAATTCAGTCGTTCAAAGCACTCGAAACAGGCGAAAAATGCGATATCGAACCCGAAGAATTTTTCATTTCCTTAGTTCCAACTCAACTGCAACGACTGCTGCAAAAACCAGATACAGCTAATTGGCTGTCCCGGTTTCGTACCGTACTTTTGGGCGGTGCTCCTGCTTGGCCAGAACTTTTGGAAACAGCTAGAAACTATCAAATCAAATTAGCGCCGACTTACGGGATGACAGAAACCGCCTCGCAAATTGCTACACTCAAACCCGAAGATTTTCTCGCCGGCAATAACAGTTCCGGTCAAGCTTTACCCCACGCTAAAATAACTATTCGTAGTGCAAACGGCGAGATATTGTGTTATAATCAAATTGGAAATATTGCGGTTGATGCTAAATCTTTGGCGTTGGGTTATTATCCCGAAAAATTTGGCTATTCCCTGCGGGATAGCTTCGCTTCACGGCAACACTTCCAATTAGACGATTTGGGATTTATCGACAACAATAACTGCTTAAATATCGTCGGACGCAGCAGCGACAAAATTATCACAGGCGGAGAAAACGTATTTCCAGCCCAAGTCGAAGCAGCCATTAGGACGACTAATTTAGTTGCGGATGTTGCTGTAATTGGCTTACCAGACAAAGATTGGGGTCAAGTCGTGACGGCGATTTATGTTCCCGCTAATTCCGAAGTTACTATCAAAACTCTGCAACTGGCAATAGAAGATAAGTTGAGCAAGTTTAAGCGACCTAAAAATTGGGTTGTCGTCGCACAATTGCCCCGGAATGCTCAAGGCAAACTCAATCGAGAACAATTGCAACAACTAGCAATCAAAATGGTTCGATTGTTTGGACTTTAGTCCGTATAAAGCAGAGGAGTAAAGTCCAAACGATCGAACCTATATCTATTACTCCACACCTAACAGCCTTCTCGTCCTTTCTGCTTCTTGCCTTTGAACATCCACAAACTTCAACATTCGGTAAAGTACCTCTATTTGTGGCAACTTAATACCTGCTTGTTCAGCTACCCGTATCGGATTACCAAAAATCGCCTCAACTTCCAGGGGACGCGATTCATCGTAATCGATTTTCATGCTGGTGCGGTAAGGCTTCATTTTGTGAGTGTATTCCAGCATATGCGGGATAAAGTCATCGGGAATAATGCGATCGCAACTTTTGGCCCCCGCTACCACTTCTGTCATAATTTCCTCGACTAAAATCAAAGTATCGGGATTAGTCATTAGCTCATCTGTTCTCGCACCTAACACTACAGACAGCCCATTATAAGGAATATTCCAAACCAGTTTTTTCCACCTCGATAACAGTAAATCTTCGCTCATTTTAATCTGAATATTAGCGCGTTTAAAATCCTTGGCGATTTGGTGCAATCTATCAGTAATACCGATGGGTTTGTAGTCTTGGGCATATTCGCCCAGCGTGATCGTACCGTAATCTAAGTGGCAGATGTGACCGGGCCCAACTTTATAAGAACAGAGAAAACACAGCCCGCCAACCACTCGTTCTGCACCGACAATTTTAGCGACTTCCGGTTCGGTATTCAATCCGTTTTGCAATACTAAAACCACGCCGTTATCCTTTAACAAAGTCGGCAAAATTTTCGGCAACAAGTGATTTTGTGTGGTTTTCAGCGCCACAATTACTACGTCGCATTTAGGCATTTTGTGCGCGTCGTGGTAGGCGCGCACGTGGGCGAGGGTGAAGTCGCCCTCGGGAGACTCGATAATCAAACCGTGTTTTTTGACGCGATCGTAATCGCTGCGCAGCAAAAAATTAACTTCTAAACCTGCTTTTTGCAGCCGAGCACCGTAGAATCCGCCTAAAGCTCCCGTGCCGACGATGGCATAATTACGATTTGGCATAAGATCAAAAACTCAGATAAATTATCAACAAAAACGAAATTTAACTGTCATTCCCTGCTATTATTTAGAGATTGAAGTTATTTAAAATCTCAAATCTCAAATTGCCTCATCCACTGGATAAATTCTTCAGATAGCTGTTTTCTGGTTCGCGTCACTGCATCAATGCAGACGTGCTTAGTAAGAGCTTTAGCCGCGCTTCTTGCTGCAACTTCCCCACAAAATACTTGATAGGCAATTTCAAATTCATCGCCAGCCAATTGTTTGGGCGTTAGTTGAATCGTCAGCCGATCGCCCGCAAACATTGGGCGATAGAAATCTACACTAGCATGAATTATGGGAAAGGCAACAGAAGGATTGCTAAAAAATGCTTTGAGATTGATTCCCGATGCTGCTAGAGATGCCTCGTAAGCTTCGTGACACATTGCCAAAACGTTAGCGAAGTAAACAACTCCAGCAGCATCGGTATCTTGAAAGCGCACAGTGCGGGTGTAAGAAAAAGGCATTTGAGGTAGTAGCGGGCGATCGCCAATTAAAGCTAAATTTTACAACCATCATATCGGTAAACCCGCACTTTTGGAGAACAATCGGCCTCGCAAACAGCCGCTAATCTTTTATATTCTCAAACTCCCCCTTCACTCCTTCCCCTGATGTCTTAACCTTTGTTTTTTATCAACATCACGTCTATAATTTTCAGCGCAACTTCTTCGGAAAGCCCCAATGCACCGTAAAGATCGTTCAAAAGTTGTTCTTCTTCTTCTGAAACTTCGCCATCTGCTAAAGCGATATCAGTTGTCACAGCAAAAACTGTTTCTTTAAGTTCGTCTGGAAGCGCTGCCAAAGCCGCATTAAACAGTACCTCAACTCCTTGGCGCTGCAAAATGTTCAGCAGCCGATCGAGCATTTTTCTCATCACGTCATTCGGATAGCTGCGGAAAAGTTGCATCCGAGATAGCGTGACGCTAATCGCTTGACTTTCGCTCTCATTGATGTAACCGTCGGCTGCTACGGCAATTAGCGCGATCGCCGCAAATGATTCAGCAGGCCCTAACGTTACGTCAGTTTGTTGGCGAGTCTGCGATACTTTGTCAAATAAACCCATGATATTTTCCTCATTATGTAGTGGTGGATTCATGGAGTCCCAACGGGCTTGGACTCTGGAGGTTTCTGCGGGATTTCGCCAATTATATCAAATCTGATTAGTTATTTATTATCAATAAAATTATGAAAAAATTAAGATTTGTTTATTTAGCCCTTCCGCGCTGCAAGGGCGGGTTGATTCAGAGGCTGAATTGCCTTCCCATATCTCAGGTAAAACCCGCCCACAAGAGCGCAGAATATCTAGAATATCTACTTGTCAAACAAAGCTAAATCTGCTTTCAGGAAATCAACAAATTGCCGCGCAGTGCGCCCCGATCGCCCGTTGCGACGAGTTGCCCATTCTTTAGCGCGGTGTTCCAAATCCTCAACAGCAAGTTTGATGCAAGCTCGTTCTGCTAGATGTCGGACAATCGTTAAATAAGTGTTTTGATCTGCCGGTTCAAAAGTTAAAGTCAAGCCAAAGCGATCGCTAAATGAGAGTTTTTCCTGCACAGTATCCCAAGCATGAACTTCATCTCCATCGCTGGGGCGAGGCCTGTCATCAAAAAACTCTCGAATTAAATGCCGCCTGTTAGATGTGGCATAAACTACCACATTTTGAGGTCTGGCGGTGACATTTCCTTCCAAAACCACTTTCAGAGATTTAAAAGCATCATCATCTTCCTCAAAGGAAAGGTCATCCACAAAAATAATAAACTTTTGAGGAACTCCCCGCAACTTCTCGACAATTAGGGGCAAATCTTGCAAGTCAGATTTAGATACTTCAATCAAGCGCAAATTGCGAGATCCAAATTCATTTAACAGCGACTTCACCAAAGAAGACTTACCCGAACCGCGACTCCCGTACAGCAAGACGTGCAAAGCCGGATAACCCGCCAGCAAAAACTCCGTATTTTTCACCAGAGCATCCCGCTGCCAATCGCAGCAAACCAGCTCTTTCAAGTTTATGCGATCGGGATGCGGAATACTCGCCAACTGCCCTCTGCGCCACCCAAAAGCACGATATTCGGCAAACAAGCCCGTACCAAACTGTCGGTAATAAACTGCCAAAGATTCCGCAGCGCTCGACCATTTTTCCAATTTCTCGTACAGCGGTAAATTGGCGTTTTCTGCGACAGTTTCGGAATGCCAAATCGGAGGCACGGCGTCAAGTTGACCTGCTACCCGCACCCACTTGCTCAACTGTTCGCTGCTGCATTCGTAAATATTTTGCAGCACTTGTAAATCATGGCGGGCTGCCTCCACCAAAGCCGGGGACAAACTCGCAAAATCTGTTTGTTGAGCTCGGCGAGAAAAGGGGTTTTCGTCTTTGAGAATTTCCCAAATCAGGGAATCTTTCCAACTCAGATTTTTAGCAGCCTGAACTTTGAACCAGTTACCGTAAGCTACTTGACACTCTACACCGCTAAGTTCGCTATGGTGGAGTGCTTGCAGCAAGTCGAGAAAGGCTTGACCTGCGGGGCTTTTGAGAACCGATTGATACAGCAGCAGGGATGCTGCTTGGCGTTGGAGGTAACGGATTTGGGCGATCGCACCAGAAGTTAGGGCTGACATAATGGCAATTGTATAACAGTTAGATACTCTGACTGGGTTTAATAAATTTTCTAACAATTTGTGACCGCAATTCAGGTCTCGCTGTATAAATTTAGATGCAAAGAGTGAAATTTGGGGCATTAAAAATGAATTTAGGTACAGCAGCGGCGATCGGCTACGGCGTTTTGACACTGATTGGCGGCATCATGGGTTACATCAAGGCCAAAAGCCAAGCCTCGCTGATTTCAGGCTTGGTTAGCGGTTCGCTGCTAATTTTTGCCG
>JAYUGZ010000756.1:0-3330 GCA_043767465.1 Cyanobacteriota bacterium | reverse complement strand
TTTCCTTAGTTAAATTTTGCAAAATTAACAAGGTGCTGTCAATTCCTTCGTGAATGTTAACTGGTTTCTTTTCGGCTTCGTCTACCCGCGCAAAATTGCGTAAAGTCAGCACGATTTCGCGGATACGCTCGGAACCAACTTTCATTGACGAAAGAGTTTTCAACAAATCTTCGCGCAGAAAGTTCAGGTCAATTTTTTCCAGAAAATCTTCAATTTCTGCATCAGTTTCATACCGATTCTGGTACATTTCGAGCAATTTTAGAATATCGCCAGTGTAGTCATTGACATAGGTAATATTACCGTAGATAAAGTTGACGGGATTGTTGATTTCGTGGGCGATACCAGCTACCAAAATCCCCAAAGCCGACATTTTTTCGGCTTCGATTAATTTGAGCTGCATTGCTTGCTGGTTTTCCAGAGCTTTTTCTAGTGTAGACATTCTGTTTTTTAAGATTTTTTCGGATTCTCTAAAATTCTGAGTGACTGTTTTTAGAAAAAATTCTTTTTCTTGATTTAGGGCTTCTAATTCGCTGCGTTCGGCTTCCGAAGTTTCGAGCTTTTCCCGCAGGATTAGATTTGCTTTTTCTAGCTCTTTGATTCTGTTTTCCCAGTCGGTTGGTTCCATCGGCTATTATTTTGAACCTAAAAATAGTGTCACAAAAGTTTTATTATGAAATTAAGTTGCACCCTTTACCTACTGATAATTTTCTCACCGCCTATATCTGAATTTTTGCTAACAAAATTTAACACCTCTTTTATTTTAATCTGTCTAAAAATCTTATCTAAGATACATTCAAAATGTCAAGATATTAACAACAAGCCCGGTACAAACCGATCGCAGTTTTTCATCCCCGCACTCGCATTCGTGGGGTTGTCATCCGATCCTCTGCGTTGGCGAAGCCTCCGTAGGGGCGGGCTCCGCTAACGCCCGATCAATAAGCAGCCCGTTAGGGAAGCTTGCAGAAGGCAGGATCGCACATTTTGCCTGCCCCAGCGTGAAAGATTGCCCGATGAGCGACAAGATTTGTACAAAACCCACCCCGGGCGATCGCCCACAAGCAATCTCAAGTACCAAGCCAATTGTGCTGTCCCAGAAGGCAATCATACTATACCATTGCCGAGAAATCTCACTCCAATGTGTCGATCGCACTCACACACCCGCACCATTTTGTGGTAATAACTACTACTTGTGACAACATCGACACAGCAGTTTATATTTGGAGAATAATTGATGTCAGGTAGCGAAGTTCGTGCAGACTTTTGGATGAGCGAGTACATTACCCCTTGGGATATTTACGTTCACGGCGTCACCAGCGTGCTCGCTTACAAGAAAACTGCCTACCAGGAAATGTACGTCGTTGAAACCGGCACCTACGGTAAAGGCTTAGTTTTGGACGGCAAATGGCAATCTTGTACAGGCGACGAGTTTCTGTACCACGAACCCCTCGTACACCCAGCCATGATTGCTCACGGTTCGCCCAAAAAAGTGCTCGTTCTCGGCGGTGGCGAAGGAGCTACAATTAGAGAAGTGCTGCGCTGGAAAACAGTTGAAAAAGTCGTGATGGTCGATATTGACGGCGAAGTAGTAGAAGCTTGCCGCGAACACCTGCCAGAAATGCACCAAAATGCCTTTGACGACCCTCGTTGCGAAGTAGTAATCGGCGATGCTTTGGACTATTTAGACAACACTGATAACGATTGGGATATTGTCATTTCTGACTTATCCGATCCCATTGAAGAAGGCCCATCTTTCCAGTTGTTTACCAAGGAGTATTTTGAGAAAGTTCGCAAGATACTGTCGCCTAACGGATATTTTGTAGTCCAAGCAGGCCCAGTTTCTCCAGCAGAAATGAAAATGCACGCCCGCATTGTCAACACCCTGAAATCGGTTTTCCCCAACGTTCAATCCTGCACCAGCTTTATTTCTACCTACGGAGCTCCTTGGGGTTTTGCGGTAGCTTCGGGCCAGGAAATAAACACGCGACCAGAACCCGAAGTTACCGACAAATTGCTCGCCGACAAAACAATTGGCGGGTTCCGGATGTTAGACGGGATTACACTGTTGGGACTGATGCAAGTTCCCGGTCACTTGCGGCGGGTAATCGCCGAGGAAACCGAAGTTTACACGATCGCAGCACCGCCTAAATTTTTCGGGAAAGGCTCTGTCGGTCAGTGAAGTTAAATTGAAAGAGAAAAGTCGTTTGGAGTAACTCACATGGGCAGTTTAATCCGCATAGTCGCTGCAATTTTTATTCCCCCCCTGGGCGTATTTTTGACCGTCGGAATTGGTACTGATTTTTGGATCAACCTGCTTCTAACCTGTTTTTTCTGGTTTCCGGGCATGATTCACGCCATTTGGGTAATTGCCAAGCACGATCGAGGCTAACTTGACGACAAATTAAGTTTTTTGATAACAAACAGGCAAGAGAAAACAGATTTTCTTTTGCCTATTTTTACTGATTAATCTGGATTAAATCTGCGTTCATCCGCATTTATCTAGCGACATTTGCGGTTGATAATAAAAAAATCTAATTACGCTCAGAATTTGATGGCACCTCAATTTCTTCACATACTAATTGAGCAATTTTATGCGCCGCCCCCGATTCTCCCCGAACTGCACGCAAACGATCGCCAACGAGTGCTAATTTTTCAGGATGGCTCAGATAGTCGTGAAGCGAAGCTATCCCGTAGGGAATCGCCCGTTCCTTGACTTAATCCTCACTGTATCGTTCCCACGCTCAACTTGACTGTTTGCTGAGCCAATCGCAGAAACTGGTATGATAAAAGCTATAGCAAATTTCTCCGGCGATTTGCTGGGGATTTAAGAACTCACACCAATTATCTAAGGCTTTCTCAACGTCGTATTCATCCTCATCAATTATTTGGGCGATCGCACTTACAGACAAACCCGATCGCGATTTTGCCAAAACAGACACCACAGCCAGCTCAACTGGCGAGAAACCATCACCTCTCATCTGCTGGTAGTGGTTTTGATAATAGGCTGCTAAACCGGGAGGAAGGAGAGAGAAAAGTGAGGACGTTTCTGCCAGATTAGCATCGGGCTGTGAATCCTGGGCAATGGCGCGTAACATCTGACTCAGATACATGAAATTGTTTTCGCTGTGAGTTGCGAGTTGTTGGGCCAATTCCGGTGCAGTTGAGAGGTATTGCTGAATGTAGTTAAGCGCATCTTCCCGATTTTGTTGGGGATAATCCCTTAAATCTAGGAGTTGAGAGGGCGCTTCAATTAACAAACCGGATTTTTCTTTGACAAACGGGCGGCGGGCGAGGATAAAATAAGTGCGATCGCACAGATATCTCGGCAAATAA
>JAYUGZ010000755.1:0-8234 GCA_043767465.1 Cyanobacteriota bacterium | reverse complement strand
GGCGCGTTTTTAGTCGCTGCGATGAAAACGCTGATTTACATCTATTCAACAGTCATTGGTACCAGCAAGTTTTTAAATGACCGCCACCTCAATGACTTGCTCAAAACTATCGAAACAGAGCATTCTTCACTTAATTACTACATCAAAAAACGGATTATTAGCGACAACCTCTACGGCGTGGATATCATGCCGGAAGCAGTGGAAATTGCTAAACTGCGACTGTTTTTGGCCTTAGTTTCGGCGGCGCAGAATGTCAACGACTTGGAACCATTGCCGAATATTGACTTTAACATTATGTCTGGCAATTCGCTGATCGGATTACTTCGGGTGGATGACGCAGAATATGAAGGAAGTGGAACTCAGTTAAATTTGTTTCACAAGACATACAGACAAGTATTAGAAGAGAAAAATCGTCTGATTTCTATTTACCGTCATGCGACTACTTATAGCCAAAACTTGCAGAGTTTGCGAGATGAAATTGCCGACAAGAAAGCCTCTGCTATCGAAAATATTAATAAAATTTTGTTGGAAGATTTCAAGGAGTTAAAAATTAAGTTTGAACAATCACAGGTTAGCGGTAAGCCGATTAAGCGTACCCTGGCTATAGCTGATATTGAAGCTTTGAAGCCTTTTCACTGGGGCTATGAGTTTGATGAAATCTTGCATCAACGGGGCGGTTTTGATGCGATTATTACCAATCCACCTTGGGAAATATTTAAGCCAAATGCGAGAGAGTTTTTTGTGCAGCATAACGAACTAGCAAAAAAAAGCAAGATGGATATTAAAACTTTTGAAAAAGAGCAAAATAAAATTCTGCAAAATCCTGAGATTGCTGAAACTTGGTTAAAATATTTGAGTGAATTTCCTCATGTTAGTGCTTACTACCGTTCAGCAGAACAGTACAAAAATCAGATTTCCATTGTCAACGGCAAAAAGTCTGGTACTGATATTAACTTCTACAAGCTTTTTCTAGAACAGTGTTTTAACCTCTTACGCCCAAATGGTGAGTGCGGCATAATTATTCCTTCTGGAATTTATACTGATTTGGGAACTAAGCAACTGCGGGAAATGTTATTTGTTGAGACTCAGATTGATTCACTGTTTGGTTTGTCGAATGAAAGATTTATTTTTGAAGGAGTACATCACAGTTTCAAGTTTTGCTTGCTCACTTTTGAGAAAGGTAAAAGTACAGAGTCATTTCAAGCTGCTTTCCGCATCAATCCGCGAGAAGCGATTCGCGTGGACAAACTCGATACTTTTCTGAACAATCAAGATGAATGTATTGAGATTTCTGTTAATTTGATTCGTCGCTTATCTCCTGACTCTCTCTCGGTGATGGAGTTTAAAAATGAGGGAGATATTCGGATTGCTGAGAAAATGCTGCAATTCCCTTTACTTGGCGAACAGATTGAGGGGAAATGGAATCTGCGGTTAACTCGTGAATTTGACATGACTAATGACAGTCATTTATTCAAGCAAGAACCAGGGAAAGGGAGACTGCCACTTTATGAAGGTAAGATGATTCATCAGTTTACTCATCTATACGCTGAACCGAGGTATTGGGTGGATGAAGCGGAAGCGAGAAAGGCTTTATTGGGAAGGAATGGTGTAGATAATGGTCAAAAATTAGATTATCAATTTTATCGTTTTGCATATCGTGCAATTGCTAGCAGTACAAATGCTCGGAGTATGATTGGTACAATACTGCCTAAAAATATTTTTTGTGGCAATTCTCTAAATATTGCATCTCCTATTGAAGACAATCAACATACACTATTTATTGATGCTGTTTTGAACAGCTTTTGTATAGATTTTGCCTTGCGTCAAAAAGTGTCGTCAAACATAAATATGTTCTACATATATCAACTTCCTGTCCCAAGATTAACATCAGGCGACAAATACTTCTGGGATATCGTACAGCGCGCCGCCAAACTGATCTGCACCGCCCCAGAATTTGACGAATTAGCCCAAGAAGTCGGCTTAAACTCCCACAAAGAAGGCGTTACCGATGAAACAGAACGCGCTCAATTGCGAGCCGAATTAGACGGCATCATCGCCCACCTTTACGGCTTAACCGAAGCAGAATTTGCCTATATTTTGACTACTTTTCCGATCGTCCCCGAAGCCGTCAAACAAGCAGCATTGGCAGCATATCGTACCTTTGCGGCATAACCCGGAGATCCCCCCTAACCCCCCTTAACAAGGGGGGGACAGGAAGCCTATCGCACCTTTGCGGCATAACCGGGCGAACCTGAAATCATCCATTTCAGGACTTATGCACTCCAACCAAAGAAACCGGGTTTTTTACCGAATCTGCGGGTGAAAACCAAAGATTCTCGCAAAAACCCGGTTTCTGATTCCCCGACTAAGCCAGATTGCCCAGATTCAACTCACCGAGGCGCTTCAAAATACTCAGCACGCTGTACAAATCATTCCCCGGATTGAACATAGAAAACCAGCGAGAAAAAGCATACTGCGGTGTTTCCCGCTTAACTAACTTGACAAACATAAAACTAGAGCCATTCGTTAGCAATCCGTAAGTAGGTCGATCGCTATTTAGATGAGCTAACATATAAGCCAGCAACTGCGGAATCCCTACCTCCAAAGAAAACGCCGCCTTTTTAGACTCGATTACCACTACCCAAAACTCCTGAAACAAAGCCAAAACATCCAACTGTCCCCTCACAATCATTCCTTCATCTTCGTCAACAATTTCTACAGACTTTTCTGAAGTAACGTGAAAAGGAGCAAGATAAAAATTAGCTAAGTCCAAAAATGGAGACAGCACTACCATTTTGACTGTATTTTCTAGAAGTGGGGGACGTTTGAGCAAATTTCTGTAACTTGCTTTAACTCTGTTTAATCGCTGTTTTTCATAATCAGTGATTTCCGGTAAATCATCTTGCCACTCACGAAAGAATTGGTCATCTTCAATCCATTCTATTTTGAAATTGGTTTCCAAATCGTTCAGCGCCACATTTCGAGCTTGAATTGTTTGTACCATAAATTCAATTAATTTATTTAGATTTGCTCTTAATTTATGATAGCAAAGCCTGCTAAATTTTCGTTAATTTCGTTTACTAAGACACTTAAGGTCAGACCCGCAGTCCGGCAGGGGTTTAAAGTCCTACGTCAAAGCAGAAGTCCTCTTTGAGAGGACTTGCGCTATGAGACAGGGACTTTCAGTCCCTGGCGGACTTTCGGGCTAAGCCGACACCTCGAAGCACAGCCACGTCCCTACAGATTCCCCAAAAAAATGTAACGAGTTGTAAAGTATAATGAAAACGAAGCGAACACAGAGGCCAAGTAATATCAAATGCGAGTTGCGATCGCCGGAGCAGGCTTAGCAGGGTTATCCTGTGCAAAATATCTCACCGATGCGGGCCACACCCCCATCCTCCTAGAAAGTCGGGACGTACTCGGCGGTAAAGTAGCCGCCTGGAAAGATGCAGACGGCGACTGGTACGAAACCGGCCTCCACATCTTCTTCGGTGCATACCCAAATATGCTCCAATTATTCAAAGAACTAGACATCGAAGACAGGCTGCAATGGAAACAGCACTCGATGATTTTCAATCAGCCGGAAACGCCCGGAACCTCTTCGCGCTTTGATTTTCCCAATATTCCGGCTCCGTTAAATGGCCTTGTGGCTATCCTCAGAAACAACGATATGCTCACCTGGGCCGAAAAAATCAGTTTCGGCCTCGGTTTGATTCCGGCGATACTTCAGGGCCAAAAATACGTCGAAGAAATGGACAAATACTCCTTTTCCGACTGGCTGAAAAAGCAAAATGTCCCCCCCAGAGTCGAAAAAGAAGTATTCATCGCCATGTCTAAGGCGCTGAATTTTATTGACCCCCATGAAATATCTGCAACCATTCTGCTGACAGCCCTCAACCGCTTCTTGCAAGAGACAAAAGGCTCGAAAATGGCTTTTTTAGACGGCCCCCCTACGGAGAGGTTGTGTCAGCCGATGGTAGACTACATAACTGAGCGCGGTGGCGAAGTCCGGCTGAATGCACCCATTGGTGAGTTTTTGCTGAACGATGACAACACGGTGCGCGGCTTCGGGATTCGGGGCGTCAAAGGTGCACAGTCAGAAGTTCTGACGGCTGATATTTATGTTTCGGCGATGCCGGTTGACCCGCTGAAGCTGATGATGCCGAAACCTTGGGGCGAAATGGATTATTTCAAAAAGCTCGAAGGTTTGGAGGGTGTACCGGTGATTAATGTACACTTGTGGTTCGATCGCAAGCTGACAGATATCGACCATTTGCTGTTCTCGCGATCGCCCTTGCTGAGCGTCTACGCCGACATGAGCAACACCTGTCGCGAATATGCCAACCCAGACAAATCCATGCTGGAACTGGTTTTAGCACCGGCCAAAGACTGGATAGGCAAATCTGACGAAGATATCGTTGCAGCCACAATGGTCGAGTTAGAAAAGCTCTTTCCTGACCAAATCCCAGAACCCGCCAAAGTGCTGAAATATCACGTAGTCAAAACCCCACGTTCCGTCTACAAAGCCACTCCCGGCCGTCAAGAGTGCCGTCCCACCCAAACAACTCCGATTAGTAATTTCTATCTAACGGGGGATTATACGATGCAGCGTTATCTTGCGAGTATGGAAGGTGCTGTGCTTTCTGGTAAGCTGACAGCGCAGGCTATTTCAACAGCCAATAACAAATGAAAAATTAAGAATTTTTCATAAAGACGTAAAAAAATCTCCCGTTGTCTCAACGGGGGAGTGTCAGTTCTAATCTTTAAATTTCTTATTCTCGGATGCTGCAACTGTCAAAACTCCAGTGCATGAGAACTCTGGCCTCTTTGGATGAATCCTACGAACTGTGCCGTCAAGTCACAGCGAGTTATGCCAAAAATTTTTATTTAGGCACTCAACTCATGCCCGAAGCTAAGCGTCGGGCCATCTGGGCGATTTACGTTTGGTGCCGCCGCACCGACGAACTCGTAGACGGGCCTGGTTCTGAGGCTACGACCCCTGAAACCCTAAATTTGTGGGAAAAACGCCTAGAATCGCTGTTTGCGGGGCATCCGCACGACGATTACGATGTCGCTTTGGTGGATACTTTGTCTCGTTTCCCGATCGACATTCAACCGTTTCGAGAGATGATTGCGGGCCAGCAAATGGACTTGTACCGCAGCCGCTACGAAACATTTGAAGAGCTCAATCTTTACTGTTATCGAGTAGCGGGCACAGTCGGGATGATGTCGATGTCTGTGATGGGTGTGGACGAATCGAGCTCCGCTGCTAACTGGAATTGGCACTGGGGGAATAGGATTCCCAAAGAAGAAGCCATAGCCCTCGGTATTGCCAAGCAGTTGACTAATATTCTGCGGGATGTGGGAGAAGACGCCCGTCGGGGCCGCATTTACATTCCCTTAGAAGATTTAGCGCTGTTTAACTACACCGAAGAAGATTTATTCAACGGTGTAATTGACGAACGCTGGCGGGAATTGATGAAGTTTCAAATTCAGCGAGCTCGCAAATTGTACGCTAGCGCCGAACCGGGAATCAAAGTGCTGAGTCCCGACATCCGCTGGACAGTTTGGGCTGCGACAATGTTGTACAGTAAGATCTTAAATGCGATCGAGCGCAATCAATACGATGTTTTTCAGAAGCGGGCTTATGTTCGCAATTCTCAGAAACTGCTGTGTCTCCCCGCCGCTTGGATGAAGTCAAAAGTGCTTTAGCGCAGGCAATTTTGCTGGCGATTCGGCAACGCGTAAGGGGTATTTGTCAAGTTACAAATTATATGATGTCCAGCAAATTGCATATTAGATTGGTAGGGACACGGCACTGCCGTGTCCTTAGCTGTTGTGTGTTAATCTAAGTCAAATGGGTGGTGTAGCGGGTGGAATGTTCAATTGGGCGATCGCGCTTTCCAGCAATTTCTTTTCCTGCTGAAGTTTTGCTTCTAAAGTTTGAATTTGTTCCCGGCGGGCTTCAACTTCAATCAATCGGCGAGACAACTCTTGACTTTGCAAAGTCAGAGATTGCCGCCACCCTTCCGCCTTCTGGGCTTCTTGCTGCAAAAAATCGGGCGTAAAGCCTGTGGTTAAATACTTATCTACTAATTCTAGCACCCAGTTTGTAGCAGATTGAATATTCAAAATCTTGCTATTTTCGCCAATATCTGCTAATACTAGCATCCCTTCATTTAAAACATTTTGAGCCAAATCTGGCGGTAGCGTCAAGAGAGTTTCTTGAAAAAGCATAGCCCAAGTTTCATCAGAATTTTGACAAGCCAACAATTGCAGACTTATCTCACCTGAAATTTCCTTCTTTTGTACTTGGGCTAAATATAGCATCAGGGTAATTGGTTATGGGTTATTAGTTATTGGTTATTTGTTATTTGTATATTTCGCTTGTAGCGGAGACTCGATCCCCCTAAATCCCCTTTAAGAAGAGGGACTTTGAGCGCTCTTGTCCCCCCCTTTTTTAAGGGGGGGTTAGGGGGGATCGATTAGCTATTGATAATTGGTAATTGTATGATTTGCGATCTCTCTCGTAGGGGGCGGATTTTACAAACAATCGATCCCTAAAACCAACTATCTAGTAAACCCGCCCCGGCCCATTCAACCCATTAAAACAACTTTAGCCGATCGCGCAAAATTTCAGCTTGTTTTTCCGATTCAGCCAAACCATCCCGCGCCACCTGAACCACTTGTGGATCAGCCTTATCCACAAACTTTTGGTTAGTCAAACGCGCCGCAGTGTGCTTAATTTCAGCTTCCACCTTAGCCAGCTTCTTCTCCAACTTACCACGCAAAGCCGCCAAATCGACCACACCAGCCAAAGGAATCAAAACTTGGACAGTACCGACAACCCCAGCAATTGACCCCCCCTTATCAAGGGTTGGTTCTGCGTCTAAACTAGCTGTCACCGTCAGATTTTCGACTTTCGCCAAATCCTTGATGTAAACGCTTCCATCCAAGAGAATTTGGCGTTCCTTTTCATTTTCGCTTTGCAAAATCGCCGTCACCTTCACACTCGGTTTGATATCCGAATCAGCCCGCAAATTGCGAATAGTGCGAATTGTCCCGAACAACAACTCAAACTGCTGTTCTAAATCTGGATTAATCAGCGATGGATCTGGTTCAGGATAAGCTTGTAAAGCCAAACAATCATCATCACCCGTTTGAGTCAAAGTGTGCCAAATTTCCTCAGTAATGTGCGGCATAAAAGGATGCAGCAATTTCAGAATTCCTTCCAACACAAAAGCAAAAGTTTGTTGTGCAACTTTCTTAGAATTGGGTTCAGCATCCTGTTGTAAGCGAGACTTGACCAACTCAATATACCAGTCGCAAAAATCGCCCCAAATAAACTCATAAAGCCCCTTCGCCGCTTCTCCCAAACCGTAATTTTCCAAACAAGTGCGACTTTGTTGTACAACTTGATAGTAGCGAGAAAGAATCCAGCGATCGCACAATTCCAAACCCTCTTCACTCCCCCCCTGCGTAGGGGCGGTGCCCCCGTGCCCGCCCTGGGCTGCGGAGGGGTAAGGACTTCCCAATTGCTGTGGAGTCTGTCCTTCCAGATTCATCATTACAAACCGGGCCGCATTCCACAACTTATTAGTGAAATTCCGGGAAGTCTCGACTGATTTAGATTCATCAGTTTTGCGATCGTACTCCATGCGAATATTCTGCCCAGCCCCAATCACTTCCTTCACCAAAGTGTAGCGCAAAGCATCAGTCCCGTACTTCGCAATCAACAGCAGCGGGTCAATACCATTATTTTTACTCTTAGACATTTTGTGACCGTTTTCATCCAACACCAAACCGTGAATGTAAACAGTCTCAAACGGCATCTTTTCTGTAAAATGCCCAGCCATCATCGTCATTCTAGCAACCCAGAAAAAGATGATATCAAAACCCGTAACTAAAGTAGTTGTCGGATAGTAAAAATCAAAATCCTTAGTTTCGTCCGGCCAGCCCAGAGTTGAAAAAGGCCACAACCCAGACGAAAACCAAGTATCCAATACATCTGGATCTCTTGCTAATTCGACATCCCGACCAAACTTTGCCTCCGCTTTTTCCCGGGCTTCAGCTTCAGTTTTCGCCACCACAAACGGCGTTGTATCAGTAATCTCGCCGTTAGTTTCGCTAACAGCATACCAAGCCGGAATTTGGTGTCCCCACCACAATTGGCGCGAGATGCACCAATCTTTTAGCTTCACCAACCAATCGCGATAAACCTTTGTCCATCTGTC
>JAYUGZ010000754.1:0-8244 GCA_043767465.1 Cyanobacteriota bacterium | reverse complement strand
AAAACAGTTGGGTTTGGTCGATGAAATTGGCGGTCTAGAAGATGCTGTCAGAGAAGCAGCAAAGCAAGCTAAACTTGGCGACGATTGGCACTTGGAAGAATATCCAAAACGCCGCAGTTTCGAGGAGCGCATTTTGGAAAGACTTTCCGGCGTTAGCGTTTTGAAACCAGCCACTAAACTCGACCCGTTGACGGCCGAAGTTAAGAAAATGCAGGATGAATTGGCTGTTATCAAGTCCATGAACGACCCGCAAGGGGTTTACGTTCGCTTACCTTTCAATTTGCGGATTAATTAACTTTACTCTCTTCAGTCTGCGGAGGCAGACTTCGTTTGTCTAGCAGCGGTTTCAACCGCCGAGTTTGTCTTTACTCTTCAACCCGCGCAGGCGCGTGAAAGTTTGTGTAGTAGCGGTTTCAACCGCCGAGTTTCAACCGCCGAGTTTCAACTGAAAAACCCGGTTTCTTCAAGAAACCGGGTTTATGAATACCCTAAAAGTTTACGGACTGGGAATTGGCAAAATTTATTATGCTGCACGCTGAGTCAACAATCCCCAGACGAAAAGTACCACGATCGCGCCGATGACTGCAAAAGCTATACTGGGTAGAGTCAATGCTCCGAAGGATGCTCCCGCGCTAGTCCCCACAAAGACTTGACCTAGATAACCTCCCACTAGCGCCCCGATAATTCCTAAAACTGTTGTTGCCAGAAAACCGCCGCCTTGAGTTCCCGGATAAATGGCTTTGGCGATCGCACCGGCAATCAGTCCTAAAACGATCCAAGCAATAATTCCCATTTCTCTTTCTCCTGAATACTTAACTTTTCTTGTGCCTTGTCTTATGTTCTAAGAATAACAACTGATATGCTGCCCTTTCCTCTACCGCAGGGAGGAACCTAAAGTGGTAGAATTTCTGATGAATCGTCCTAATTTGAGGCTTTTTAATGTGTCAAAAGAGTTAACCCAATTTTTCTAGCGAAGAAAGGTACCTATGCTCAAAGCCGAAGGAAAATCTGATTTTTTTTCTGGGAGTTTTTGCATTTTACTGGTAAAAAAAATTACAATAATTCAGTCAAATTAGGAAAATTTTCCCCCGATGAATCTGACTCTGTGCACGATCGTGAAGAATGAAGAAGCAACACTGTCGCGGACTTTGGACAGCGTGAAGGGTGTTGTTGACGAAATGGTGGTAGTGGATACCGGTTCGGGCGATCGCACCCGTGAAATTGCCCGAGAATCCGGGGCCAGGGTTTATGACTTTGAATGGTGCGACGACTTCGCAGCCGCCCGCAACGAGTCTCTGAAACACGCCCAGGGTGACTGGATTTTGGTTTTGGATGCCGATGAGGTGCTGGTACCGCAGATTGTACCTCAAATCCAGCAGGCAATTAAGAGCGATCGACTGCTGCTAATCAATCTCATCCGTCAAGAAATCGGTGCATCTCAATCTCCCTATTCCCTCGTGTCGCGTTTGTTTCGCAATCGCCCCAACCTCCGCTTCTCTCGCCCGTACCACGCCATGGTAGACGACAGCGTGGCTGAGATTTTGCACAGGGAACCGCAATGGAAAATAGCTTCTCTCCCCGATGTGGCAATTTACCACTCTGGTTATCACAAAGATGCGATCGCAGCCAAAGGTAAATTCCAAAAAGCTCAAGCAGCAATGGAACGCTATATAGCTTATTATCCAAACGATGCTTATGCTTGCAGCAAATTAGGCGCGCTGTACGTAGAAAGCGGGCAACTTCAGCGGGGAATTAATTTATTAACTAGGGGATTGACTGCTGCGACAATTGATGATTCTATTGTTTACGAACTCAACTATCATTTAGGAATTGCTTACCGCCAGCAACAGCAATTTGCCAAAGCCAAAGAACACTATCAACTCGCAATTAATACAGATGTTTTCCCGGCGCTCAAATTAGGTGCTTACAACAATTTGGGCAATTTGCTCAAAGATGAAGGAGATTTGCCAGCAGCAGAAAAAGCTTACAAAGCAGCCTTAAAAATTGATCCCAATTTTGCAGCAGGTCACTACAATTTAGGACTGACTTTGAAGGCAGCCGGAAATTTGGTAGATGCGATCGCCTATTACCGACAAGCCATTAAAATCGATCCCGAACACGCCGAAGCCCATCAAAACTTGGCAGTAGCGCTCCTGAAAATTGGCAAAATGCCAGAAAGCTTAGCAGAATTCAAAAGAGCGATCGCCCTTCACGAACAGCGCCGCCCCTTTGAAGCAGAACGCCTGCGCCGGGGATTGCAAGAAATGGGTTTGATCTAAACAACTTGTTACCAAATAATTTGTAGGGGCAATCCCCCCGTGGTTGCCCTCAATCCGGAGGGGTAGGCACGGGGGCACTACCCCTACAAATCATGAAACTTCCCAGCAAAATTAAGCAATTATCTCTACTTTGCCGCTGTCCAAATCGTAGCGCGCCCCAACAACTTTAAGCTTGCCCGCTTTCACTGCTTCAGCCAAAATAGGCGACGCAGATTTTAACTTTTTTACATTCATTTTTACATTAGCTCTGACTGCATTATCCCAGGCATCGCCAAAGTGATTTTTTGTAGCATCAACGGCTGGTTTAATCGCCGCCACCAAAGTGCTAATGTGACCTGGCACAGCTTGGTTATCTAAAGCTGCTTTCACAGCACCACAACGTTCGTGACCCAGAATTACTAATAGCGGAACCCCTAATTCTACTGCGGCATATTCCATATTGCCGAGAACCACATCGTCGAGAAAATTTCCAGCTATTCGGATATCAAATAAATCCCCTAATCCTTGGTCGAAAATAATTTCCGGGGCAACCCGGGAATCAGAACAAGCCAGGATGGTGGCAAACGGATGTTGACCCTTTGCTACTTCAACAATTCGCGATCGAGCTTGGTCGGGAAATGTCCGTTTTTGCTGAATGTAGCGTCGATTCCCCTCCATCAATTTCTTGAGAGCACCGTCGGGAGTAATCTGTGAGATTGGCTCTGCATTTGCGACTTGGGCTTGTAAAAGCGCTGGTGCAATGCTTGCCGCCAGTATCCCTGCACCAGCCCTCAACATTAGATTGCGTCGCGAAATCATGCCACTTCTTTCGCTTTCAGTCATTGCTTGCAACTCGGTTCAATTTTTTGTATTTATTAGCATAATATCTACCATAACCTCAGCCAGACTTCTTTACTTTTTCTTTACAAGTAGCTGGGGTAAAATTTAAACTTCAAAAAAGTTGCCGTTTTTTATTTCATAAAGTCAACGGCGGTTCTCCTTCTGCCTGCGCGGACTGCTATAATGTATCCAAAACGACAATTATTTATAAATGACTCGAAATGTCTTACGTCGCCAGCATTCATATTTATCCGGTCAAGTCTCTTGACGGCATAGCTGTCAGTCAAGCCACTATTCTTGCCAGCGGAGCTCTAGCAGGCGATCGCTCTTTTGCAATCTGCGATCTTTCCGGAGCATTTGTAAACAGTAAGCGCAACAGCGGAGTCAATTTTTTGCGCTTATCCTTTGACATGAAACATAGAATTGCGGGTCTGAAAATTCAAGATACCGAACAAGAAATATTTTTTCATCTAGATAGAGAACGCCCGGGAATAGAATATTGGTTGACCAACTACTTCGGTTTCCCCGTCAAGTTAATTGAAAACTTGCTCACAGGCTTTCCCGAAGATATCGCTGCACCCGGGCCAACCATAATTGGTACCGAAACAATTGCCCAAGTTGCATCTTGGTTTCCGAGAGTTTGTGTTAACGAGATGCGCCACCGCTTGCGAGCTAATATTGAAATAGGAGATGTCCCAGCTTTTTGGGAAGACCAACTTTTCGGAGGATCTGACGAAGTAGTCAGGTTTAAAATCGGCTCAGTAATATTTGAAGGTGTTAATCCCGGTCATCCCTGTCTGCTCTCTACACGAAATTCTACGGTGAAAGAAGCTGCTCCCAATTTAAAAAATTTACTAATAGCCAAGCAGAAAAAAATCATGCCTGACCTGGTAAAAACAGGGAATTTAAATCAGTTTGGTCGGCTGATAGTCAACACCCGAGTGCCACATCAAGCAGCCGGAAAAATAGTACATATAGGAGATGAAGTTCAAATCCTCAGCGTCAAAAAATCCCTATAAAATACCATTCCTGATTAGTTTTATGAGGATTTGATTCCAAATTCAGTGGCATCGTCAGGTGACTGTTGACTGTTGTTACCAATTCCGTGTTTGGCCTGTTTGGCCCATGACCTGTTTGGCCTGTTTGGCCCATCCCTCCGCTTCGCTTCGCCCAATTACCTTAGATTTCTGTTGGTATGATAAACTGCGATCGGTCTGTCAATTCCTTTAAAGCGGAAATCTCCCATCGGCTCAAAACTTTGGGGCAATCGCAGCAACTTGTAAGTAGCTTCGCTCACCACGCATTCCCCCGGGAGACAAATTCCCTCCATCCGAGCGGCCAGATTAATAGTCGAACCCAACACAGTATAATCAACTCTTTTAGAACTGCCAACATCCCCAATAATCGCCTTACCGCTGTTAATAGAAATCCGCAATTGCAGCGGTTCCCCCAAACTGTTATGAGCATTGAGCTTGTCAAGGCGGTTGAGCATTCCTAAAGCGGCCGCCACAGCGCGATCGGCATGATCGAGCTGTGGTTCCGGCGCTCCAAAAAATGCCATAATACAATCTCCAATAAACTTATCTAAAGTTCCTCCTTCCCCAAAAACTTCTTGCAGCATTTCCTCAAAAAAATTGTTGAGCAACCGGGCAATTTCAGGGGGACTCAACCGTTCAGACATCGCAGTAAAGCCCACAATATCTGCAAACAAAATACTGATTTCGCGTTCCACAGGCGGCAGGCGGTGGTTAATTAAAGTCCCCGTATTCATTAAATGCTGCACCACAGCCGGAGAGTGATAGCGTTCCAATCTTTGCCGCATAGTTTCTTCGGTGCGGAGTTTCTGTGTCAGCAGCCACCGCTGCACGCTGGAAGCGACGATATTTCCTAAAGCTGAAAAAAAGCTCAAGTCTTCGTCTCCGCCCAGATGCCACTCTCTAGAAGTCAGTTGAGCGTCGCCGGAAATCACTCCGAAAACAGTATTTTCATCCCAAAGAGGAACAGCTATCGCTGTGCGAATTCCTTTATCGATCATGCTCATATTATCGTCAAACTGTTCGTCAAACTGAGCGTCTGCCGTTTTGAGAGCAACTTGTTCGTCCAAGACTTTGCGACAAATTGTGCGGCCGATCCAACTGCCGTCAGCGGGGATATATTTATTTTTTGCTGTAGGTCTGGCGGCGGTTTTCACTACTTCCAGTTCGCCGTTATTTCGGAAGTCTATTAACAGTGCTAAACGTTCAATGTTTTTGATGTCGCCGAACACGATTGTCTGGACTCGATCGAAAATTGCTTCCATGGATTCAGCAGTGTTCAAATACTTAGCAATATCAACTAAGTATTTTAAACGCGAGATAGCTTGTTCGTAGTTCTTTTCGATTTTTGTGTCTGGTTCTATCCACTGTTTTTGCAGTTCTTTGGCTTTGCCGAGGATGGTAACTCCTTCGGGCATCGTGCCGATTTCGGGAAGTTGGGGGTCGGAGCGATCGGGTAAAACGACAATCAAATTTATCCGGTGTCCCAAATAAATGACATCGCCCTGATTGACTAAGTGAGGGTGCTTGAGGGGACTGTTGTTCAGTAGCGTCCCATTGGTACTGCCCATATCCTCAACTAGCCAATCCCCTGAAGCTATTTTAAATAAGCGGGTGTGGTGCCGGGAAATGTCAGAAAAAGGAAGTTGCAAATCGCATTCGAGCAACCTACCGATAATAAATTCCTCGCCCTCGACAGGCACGGTTTTTTCGACGATTCCATTAACTTGCAGTTCCAGATTCAGTTCATTCATATACAGCACCGCTGTTGCATTTTCAAGGCTTTTACAAGACTTGAATTCATCCGTTGACACTCTCCCACGAGTCTTATCAAGCCGGCGGCAACTCCAAATTAAGCTGACCCAACACACCAGTTCTAAAATCGTTTAACATCTGCCGCGCCGTTCGTTCGACATCTCCTTTATACCTGTCTTTTGCTACCTCGTGCAAATAATCTTCACCATTACTAGATGCTATATCTAATTTATACCTGGATTTAAAACCAGCTACTGACATCAAAGTTTGATCAGCAGCCTCAAGCTCTAGGAGCAAATCTACCATAGCCGCAGCTACTACCTGATTGTCGTAAGCTGCTTCGCCAATATCTTCGCAAATAGCTAATTTTATGGCATTTTCTTGATTGTTAATGCGGGTGGGGATGATTCCGGGGGCGTCTAATAACTCAATTTCGTCAGAGATGCGAATCCATCTGAGCGATTTAGTTATTCCTGCTCTGCGGGCACTGTCCACTACTCTCTGTCCTAACAGCCGATTGATTAAAGCAGATTTGCCGACATTGGGAAATCCCATGACTACGGCGCGGACTGGACGGGGTAGCATTCCTCGATCGAACCTACGCTTATTTAGCTGCACCCCAGCCTCCTGGACAGCATCGGAAACATCGTGCACTCCTTGGCCGTGCTCGGCGTTGGTAAAATAGGCAGTTTCTCCCTGTGACTCAAACCAGGTTTCCCACGCGTCGCGGGTTCTAGGCGTAATCATATCCATGCGGTTGATCACCAATACTCGCGCCTTACCGCCCACCCAAGTGGGCATTTGGGGGTGGTAAGTCGCTAATGGAATGCGGGCATCTCGGACTTCGAGCACCACATCTACGCGCTTTAGTTGTTCTTTTAATGCCCGTTCAGCTTTGGCAATGTGACCGGGATACCAGTGAATTTTCATAATACGAAGGAAGTTCGGCAACGGATTGTGTACGGGATGTAACGGATGTAACGGATGGGCGAAAAAAGGAAGAAGAAAGAAAGAAAGAAGAAGAAAGAAGAAGAAAGAAGGAACTAACCACAGAGGGCGCAGAGAGCGCAGAGAAGAAAGCAGAGGGAAGAAGGAAGAAATCAGGAAAATGGAAAAGGGATTAAGAAAAATGCAAGAAGCAATAAGCAAGAGTTGTCTTCCCTCTTCCTTCTTCCCTCTTCCTTCCTTAAGGCACAATCAAAACTGCACAAGGAGACAGATTGATCACCCGATTGGTAACGCTGTCAGACGCCCCATCATCGGTTAAACCCATCCCCCGACAGCCCATCACAATCAAATCTGCCCCAACTTCGTCAGCCACATCACAAATCGTGAAGGCCGGTTTGCCTTCTCTTTCTATGATTTCAGCTTCGATTCCCTGCTGGGAAAACATCGACTGAGCCTCAGACAGCAGTTTGGCGACGGCTTCGGGGGAAGTCATTACCTCTCGCGGCGGGGTGTCGCCACCCTCGGCTGGGGGTTCGACTACCGACAGAATAACTAAACGAGAGCCGTAGGTTTTCACAATATTGATCACCTTTTCCGCGGCTTCGCGGGCTTCTCGGCTTTGATCTACAGGAAATAAGACAGTCTTGAACATAGTTCGCATTTCCCGGACGCGGACTCCGATAAAATATTTACGTTGAGCCAATCAGTGCCGTTTGTTTCATCTTCCGTTTTTTGTACGGGCGCGGTTGAATGCGTCCGAGGCCCCAAGTGCAAGTGACGAGTGCCGCCATTTCAACGGAATTAGACAAAAACACAAATATTAGGAGGTTAATCCTGTGACAAAAAAAACTGTAGCAAATTTATCGGCATCGGACTTATCGGGGAAACGGGTATTGGTGCGGGCGGACTTTAACGTGCCGCTCGACAACGGCAATATCACCGATGATACTCGCATCCGGGCTGCTCTGCCGACTATTCAGGATTTGGCGTCGAAGGGCGCTAAGGTGATTTTGTGCAGTCACTTCGGGCGTCCGAAGGGTGTGACGGAGAAGTTGCGCTTGACTCCGGTTGCTAAGCGGTTGTCGGAATTGTTGGGGAAGGAAGTCAAAAAGACTGATGACTGCATCGGTGATGAAGTGGCTGCTACTGTGGCGGCGATGCAAGATGGCGATGTAATTTTGCTGGAAAATGTCCGCTTCTACCCAGAAGAGGAAGCAAATGACCCGGAATTTGCGAAGAAGTTAGCTTCTGTTGCTGATTTGTATGTGAATGATGCTTTTGGTACGGCTCACCGGGCTCATGCTTCGACTGAGGGTGTGACTAAGTATCTGAGTCCTTCTGTGGCTGGGTTTTTGATGGAGAAGGAATTGCAATATCTCGGTAGTGCGATCGACAATCCTCAGCGTCCT
>JAYUGZ010000753.1:0-1235 GCA_043767465.1 Cyanobacteriota bacterium | reverse complement strand
AAGAAGTAAAAGTCCATTCAGGAGAATCCGCCTTGGTACTCTACAGCACTCAACTTGAACCCAATCAGCAGCAAAATCTTTCGGCCATCGATGGTTTTGCGCGACGCCACATTGGCCCGACACCCACGGAAATCCAGGAAATGCTGGATATTTTGGGCATTTCCAGCCTTGATGATTTGATTGACAAAACGGTTCCAGCAGCGATTCGGATTTCTGAACCCCTACAACTTCCCACTGCCAAAAGTGAGTACACTGCTTTAGCCGAATTGCAAGAAATTGCCTCAAAAAATCAGGTATTTCGATCGTACATCGGCACAGGATATCACGACTGCATCACTCCCCCAGTCATCGGGCGCAATATCCTCGAAAATCCCGGCTGGTATACATCTTATACTCCCTACCAAGCGGAAATTGCCCAAGGGCGTTTGGAAGCTTTGCTAAATTTCCAAACCATGATTGTTGATCTCACGGGTTTGGAAATTGCCAACGCTTCTTTGCTGGATGAAGGGACAGCAGCGGCGGAAGCGATGACAGTCAGTTATGGTGTCTCTAAAAATAAGGGAAAAGCGTTTTTTGTCGCTCAAGATTGCCATCCTCAAACGATTGAAGTGGTGCAAACTCGCGCTAAACCTTTGGGAATTGAAGTGATTGTGGGCGACCATCGAGGCTTTGAGTTCGATCGTACAATCTTCGGCGCACTCCTGCAATACCCAGCCACAGACGGCGCAATTTACGACTATACCGATTTTATTCGATCGGCTCACGAAGTCGGTGCATTAGTCACAGTTGCCGCCGATATTTTGAGCCTTTGTGTCCTCACACCCCCAGGCGAATTTGGCGCTGACATAGCCGTAGGAAGCACCCAGCGCTTCGGAATTCCCCTCGGATTCGGAGGGCCTCACGCAGCCTATTTCGCCACGCGAGAAGAGTTTAAACGGCAAGTTCCAGGGAGAATTGTTGGCGTTTCCAAAGATGCTAACGGCAAATCTGCTTTACGCTTGGCATTGCAAACTCGCGAACAGCACATCCGTCGCGAAAAAGCAACTAGCAATATTTGTACCGCTCAAGTTTTGCTAGCAGTAATGGCGGGTATGTATGCTGTGTATCACGGGCCACAAGGACTAAAAGAAATTGCGGAAAAAGTACGGGATTTAACTGCACTTTTGGCATCCGGCTTGAAAGGCCTCGGATACAAAATTGGTGCTGAACCTTTCTTCGATACTCTGCGGGTAGAA
>JAYUGZ010000752.1:0-8254 GCA_043767465.1 Cyanobacteriota bacterium | reverse complement strand
GCTCGGGAAATTGAACTCGAAGATCCCCTAGAAAATGCCGGCGCTCGCTTAATTCAAGAAGTCGCCTCCAAAACTAAAGATATCGCAGGCGACGGCACCACCACCGCCACGGTAATCGCTCAATCCCTGATTCGCGAAGGTTTGAAGAATGTCGCAGCAGGCGCAAATCCAGTCGCGCTGCGCCGGGGTATTGAAAAAACGATCGCCCACTTAGTCCTAGAAATCGCCAAATTGGCGAAACCCATCGAAGGCTCTGCCATTGCTCAGGTCGCCACTGTCTCCGCCGGTAACGACGAAGAAGTCGGCGCCATGATTGCTCAAGCAATGGAAAAAGTCACCAAAGACGGCGTAATTACTGTTGAAGAGTCGAAATCTCTGTTGACAGAATTGGAAGTTGTCGAAGGGATGCAGTACGATCGCGGATATCTTTCCCCGTATTTCGTCACCAATAGCGATCGCATGGAAGTTGAGTACGAAAACGCTCGCATCCTGATTACCGACAAAAAAATTAATTCCATTCAAGAACTAATTCCGATTCTGGAAAAAGTCGCCCGCACCGGTTCACCGCTGATCATTATCGCCGAAGATATTGAAGGTGAAGCCTTAGCAACTCTGGTAATTAACAAAGCACGCGGCGTGTTGAACATCGCAGCTACCAAATCTCCTGGTTTTGGCGAGCGACGCAAAGCTATGCTACAAGATATCGCCGTTCTGACCGGCGGTCAACTGATTTCTGAAGAAGTCGGACTCAGCATTGATACCGCAACACTAGAAATGCTCGGTACCGCCCGCAAAATTACGATCGACAAAGAAAACACCATCATTGTCGCTGGCGACGAACACAAAGCAGACGTGCAAGCACGGATCGAGCAAATCCGCAAGCAGCTAGCAGCGACGGATTCTGACTACGACACCGAAAAATTGACCGAACGCATTGCCAAACTCGCTGGCGGTATTGCTGTAATTAAAGTAGGCGCCGCTACTGAAACCGAACTCAAAGATCGCAAACTCCGCATTGAAGACGCCCTCAACGCTACTAAAGCCGCTGTGGAAGAAGGTATCGTCGCTGGAGGCGGCACGACGCTGATTCACCTGATTACCAAAATTGATGCAATCAGAAGCACTTTAGACGCTGAAGAGCAAATTGGCGCTGACTTGGTTGCTAAAGCTTTGGAAGCTCCTTTGCGCCAAATCGCTGATAATGCCGGCGTTGAAGGTTCGATCGCGATCGAGCGAGTGCGGGCTAGCGAGTTAAACATTGGCTACAATGCTCTCACCGACGTGTACGAAGATATGATTGCTGCCGGGATTATCGATCCGGCTAAGGTTGTGCGATCGGCTTTGCAAAATGCCGGTTCCATTGCTGGGATGGTGTTAACCACTGAAGCTGTGATTGTCGAAAAACCCGAGAAGAAAAAAGCTGGCGGCGACATGGGCGACATGGGCGGCATGGGCGGCATGGGCGGCATGATGTAGTCATCAGTCATTAGTCATCAGTCATTAGTCAGGATTGCTGTCCCCGAAGAGCGAACCTTATAATCAGTCATCAGTCATTAGTTTGCAGCTAAAAACTGCCTGGTGACTGCTGGCTTTTGAGACCAAAAAGCCGTCTGTAGCGTCTGTAGGGTGCGCACTGCGCACCTTACACTATTGATAAACTAAGATTTTTCCCAGAAACCGCGTCTTTCCCCCTTCTCCCCATCTCCTGAAATCTCTCGCAATCTCCCGCAATCTCCCGCAATCTCCCCATCTCCTCCTCTCCCCGTCTCCCCCTCTCCCCATCTCCCCCTCCTTTTGTATCAGATGCGTCTTGTGAAAAAAAAGAGCATCTGCTGTAATTAAGTTATATTCATAAAAATACTATTTCCTGAAAATTTTTGTATGATAGGGAACGGCGCACTTGATTGCACCGGGAACCGCAACAATAAAGTGCGCAAAAATATTTGAGTGGTTAGACTAACTTTAGGAAAAATTTAAAGCTTAACTTGCAAGCGCTCAAAAAATACCCATGCAGGAAGTTATCAACTCGTTACAGTCTTTTTTGTATAACTCTGTTGATGCTTTCCTAGAGTGCGATCGACAGCAAAAATACTTATCGATCAATCCCGTTGCTGCTGCTTGGATGGGATTGGAGCCGGGTGAAATAGTCAACAAAACTAATCAGGAATTGTTGAAATTATATCCCCATAATGATGGTATCAAAAATATAATCTCGCAGATTGATTCCTGTCTGAAACAAGTGTTTATCACTGGTGAAAAAAAGCTGGCAATTCACGAGGTGAGGGCGGCAGATGGCGGGATGAAAATTTACGAAACAGCTTACACGCCGACGGTGGATTCCTCTAGCAACCAGATGCGGGTTTTGGGCGTCGGTAGAGATATCACTAGGCATTACCGCTGGCAGCAGCAGAAAACTCAACAGTTGCGCAGATCGAATCATTTACTGTGGTTGAATGCAGCTAACAGTCCCCTGGCAATGGTAGGCTGGGATGAGGATTTTCGGATCGTTCAGTGGTCGAAACGCGCCCAAGAAATGTTTGGCTGGACATCGGATGATATGCTGGGCAAGCAGTTCGGCGATTTGGATTTGGTTTGCGAGGAAGATAGAGAGGCTGTAAGTGCGATCGAACTTGAACTAGCCTCCGGCAACGGCAATACTTCAATTAATCAAAATAAAACTAAATGCGGACAGGTAATTTGGTGTCGCTGGTTCAACTCGATTATTGGCAGCGGCGATACTTTTACCGTGCTTTCTTTGGTGGAAGATATCACGGATCGCAAACGGTTGGAAGCAGAAAAAGCCCAAGCTTCTCGCCTCACAGCAATGGTAGCGGATGTCGGTATTGCCCTCACTAAACACCCTCAAGATATCCTGCTTCCATGCTGCGAGGCAATGATCCGAAATCTCGATGTCGCCTCTGCGGAAATTTGGACTTTTAACTCTCAATACAATGTTTGGGAATTGCAAGCAGTCTCGGGAATCTACAGCCCCACAGCAGAGAGGGCTAGCTTTATTCAAAATAAGGTTAACTCGATCGCCCTAGAGCAAAAACCGCAATTTGACTGCGGATTTGAACTGAATAATTTTGGACTACCAGAGGAAGAATCCGGGTCAGCAACAGCAGAAAGTTCTAAACTAGCAATTATCAACCGCAGTCAAAATCCGGCAAATTGCCAAATCCCCCAGCAAATTCTCACCTTCGCTGGCTACCCTTTAATTGTCGAAGAACGGCTAGTGGGAGTGATGATAATTATCAGCCGCCAGCCGCTGACAACACCGTTTCAGGAAACTTTAGCGTCGGTTGCTGATGTCATCGCTTTAGGCATCGAACGCAAGCGCGCAGAAGCTGAATTAAAATCAGCGAGAAGCTTCCTCAATTCTGTAGTAGAAAATCTGCCTGTGGGAGTTTTTGCTAAAGATGCTTCTTCGCTGAAATTTGTGCTATGGAATAAAGCGGGAGAAACGATCGCAGGTGTGACATCTCAAGAGGCGATCGGCAAAAATGACTATGATATTTACTCCAAAGAACAAGCTGATGTTTTCACCGCTCAAGACAGGGAAATATTGACCGCTCATCACAACCAATCTACTGTTAAAGACATCGCCGAAGAGCCGATCCAAACTCGCCACAAAGGTATGAGAATTCTGCACACCCGCAAAGTGCCAATTCTCGACGCTAAGGGCGATCCTCAGTACGTTTTGGGGATAACTGAAGATATTACCGAACGCAGGCAGGTAGACGAAAGCGTGCGCCTCTACGACCAAATTGTCGAAAATATGCAAATTGGTTTGTACGTCTACCATTGGGAAAATCTAGACGATGATAGCACCTTGAGGGCGATCGCCTCGAATCCCGCTGCTACCAAGTTTACCGGGCTAGAAATGGCCGACGTTTTGGGCATGACAATTGACGAGATTTTTCCCAATTGGCGATCGAAAAACATTCCCCAAGCCTTTGCCTCTGTAATTCGCACCCAGAAAGCCGTAGAACTTGAAGATATTGACTGCGATGAATGCGATCGCATAACTCGTGCTTTTTCTATTAAAGCTTTTCCCTTACCGAACAACTCCGTCGGCGTGGCTTTTGAAAATATTACAAAGCGCAAGTGCCTGGAGGTAGAATTGCAGGTAGCTTTGGCACAAACCGAAAGTTCCGAACAACTGCTGCGCACGGTAATTGACAAAACCAGCGACTGGATTTTTGCCAAGAATAAACAATTTCGCTATATTTTGGCAAACAACAGTTTAGCAAAAGCGCTAGGCAAAACAGTCGAAGAAATCCTTGGCAAAACAGATGTAGAATTAGGATTTTCAGAAGAGCTCATATTTGGGAATTCCGCCAAGAATATCCGAGGATTCCGCAACGATGACTATGCTGTACTTGCCGGAGAAACCATCCACAATCCCTGCGATGCGGCAACTGTTGCTGACGGTTCAGTACATATTTTAGACACCCAAAAACTTCCCCTGCGCGATGCTGAAGGCAATATATTTGCAGTGCTAGCTTTCACTCACGATATTACAGAACGCCATGAATCGGAAGCAGCTTTGCGCAGGAGTGAAGCCAGATTTAGGTCTTTGGTTGCTAATATTCCCGGAGTGGTTTATCGCTGGCGGTGCGATTTTTCGATAAGTTTTATTAGCGAGGCTATTTACTTACTAGCGGGCTACCCGGCTGCGGATTTTATTTCGCCTTTGGATGGGGGAAGCCGGACTTTTGCTAGCATTATTTACGCGGAAGATTTGGCAAAAGTAGAAGCAACAATCCGGCAAGGAATCGAAAATAAACAGTCTTATAATTTGGAATACCGTTTGCTAGCAGCAGACGGCACGGTTAAATGGGTTTGGGATAAAGGTTCTCCCGTGTTCGACGCAAATGGGAGGGTTTCCTGTTTGGACGGGGCAATTTTTGATATTAGCGATCGCTACTGCGCCCAAGAAGCGTTGCGCCAAAAAACTTCCGAGTTGGAAGCTGTTTTTCTGGCACTGCCCGATTTGTATTTCCGTCTCAATGCTGACGGCATTATTTTGGATTACTTATCAGGAAATTCATCGGATTTGTACCTGAGCCCCGAGTATTTTGTGGGCAAACGAATGAGCGATATATTGCCGCCATCCGCCGCCAGTAAATTAGAGCTGGGAATGCTGGAAGTTTCAGAAAGCAGAGCTCCAGTTAATATAGAGTATACCCTAGCACTGCCAACAGGAGAAGAAATTTTTGAAGCGAGATTGCTACCTTTTAACTCGAATCAATTAATTGTTATCGCCCGCAATATTACCAAACGCAAACAGGCCGAATCTCAATTAACACAAAAAAATCACCAGCTAGAGCAAACATTGCAACAATTAGGAAGGACTCAAGCTCAACTCATTCAAGCCGAAAAAATGTCGAGTTTGGGACAGCTAGTCGCCGGAATTGCTCACGAAATTAATAATCCCGTTAGTTTTATCTACGGTAATATCATTTACGCTAGCGAGTATGCCCAAAATTTGCTGCAACTTTGCAGTTTGTATCAAGAACATTACCCGGAACCTGTTTGTGCGATCGCGGAGTTTGCCGAGAAAATAGAAGTGGAATTTATGAAAGAGGATTTTCCGCACCTGCTGAATTCAATTCAAACAGGAGCCGATCGCATTCGAGAAATTGTTCTGTCTCTGCGCAACTTTTCCCGCCTGGAAGAATCGGATATTAAGCGTGTTGATATTCATGAAGGAATTGATAGCGCTTTGTTGATTTTGCAGCACCGACTTAAAGAAAACGGCAGAAATCGCCAGATTGAAATAGTTAAAGAATATGGTATACTGCCACCAGTACAGTGCTACGTCGGACAGTTAAATCAAGTGTTTATGAATATACTAAGTAATGCCATTGATGCTTTGGGAAGTGTTAGAAATAGAAAGTTAGAATTGGCGAGTGCAACGGATGGGGAACGACCAAATTTTTCGAGTTTACCTTTGGCTGGTGACGCATTACCTTCGATTCGGATTCGCACGGAGGTTTTGGATAACAATCGGGTGGCGATCGCAATTTCCGATAATGGCCCCGGAATGGCAGAGTCTGTTAAATCTCGGATATTTGACCCGTTTTTTACTACTAAACCAGTAGGCAAAGGTACTGGTTTGGGACTGTCTATCTCCTATCAGATTGTGGTGGAAAGACACAAAGGCGGGCTGGGCTGCATTTCCGCACCTGGTGGGGGAACTGAATTCGCGATCGAGATTCCAATTAAGCAAAGATAATTGGTAATTGGTAATTGGTAATTGGTAATTGGTAATTGGGATTTTTACAAATAAAGTGATAACCTAACTAAAGATACTAAAAGTCAGGAAAATAGACGTGATATACAAAAACATACATACATCTAGTGCAGTTACAAAACCAATTAAAGATGATGATGATTCCTACGTTGACTATTTTTACGACGATCCGGGGGCGCTGCCGGGAACTCTCGACTTAGAACCAGATGCGCCACCTCCCGAGATTGTATTAATTGACTATTGCGAGACAGCAGCTACTCGCTCGAAATTAGTAAATCCTCAAGAAGCTGCTGCCTATTTAGATACAGAATCTGTTTCTTGGGTTGATATGTTGGGATTGGGAAATAAAGAAACTTGGCGACAAATGGGCGAAGTCTTTAATTTGCACGAGATGGCTCAGGAAGATGTAGTTAATGTTCCCCAGCGACCGAAAGTTGTAGACTATGAAGAACATATTTTAATTATTGCTTGGATGGTGATGATCAAGCCTAATTCAGATAATTTGCATAAAGAACAAGTAAGTTTTATTTTGGGCAAGCATTACCTGTTAACGGTTCAGGAAGAAGCAGAATATGATTGTTTTGCCCCTGTACGCGATCGCATTCGCAAAGGACAAGGAACTATTCGCAAGCACGGAGCCGATTATCTGGCATATACTCTGCTAGATTCGATTATAGATGGATTTTTCCCTGTATTAGAACTTTACGGAGAGCGGATTGAAGAGTTAGAGGATGAAGTGGTGGTGCGCCCCACCCGTAGAACCCTGGAAAAAATCTATAAAATCCGGCGAGAATTGCTGACGCTACGCCGCGCAATTTGGCCGCAGCGGGATGCAATTAACACGCTAATTCGAGATGGCAGTGATTTGATTAGTCCTGAGGTGCGAATTTACCTGCGCGACTGTTACGATCACACGGTGCAGGTGATGGATATGGTGGAAACTTACCGGGAACTTTCTTCGGGTTTGATGGATGTTTACTTGTCTTCGGTTGGCAACAAAATGAATGAAATTATGAAATTGCTGACGGTGATTTCAACGATATTTATTCCCTTAACTTTTGTGGTGGGAGTTTACGGGATGAATTTTAATACAGAGAAATCGCCATTGAATATGCCGGAACTGAATTGGTATTTTGGCTATCCGCTTTGTTGGGGCATGATGGTAGCGATCGCCTCGGGTTTAATTTACTTCTTCTGGCGGCGCGGCTGGTTTGAAAATTTTTCGACTCTCAAAGATGACTGAGAGAGCGGTTTCTCTGGGCACACCCCTACTAAAATCGGTTGATTTGTACTTGACATAAGTAAAAAGTGCGGTGTATTCAAGGGAATAAATTGTTTTTAAATCGCTATAAACTTGTTCGCAAACTTGATATATGTGTTAGCTGTGATTTATTTTAGTGGGGAGATGCTTCGATTCCTGTACAATAAATCTGGGGAAAAAGTAGGCGCAGGCGGTTGCGGATTAGCGAAAGCTGGTCTGAGGAAAGTCCGGGCTCCCGAAAAACCAAACTTGCTGGGTAACGCCCAGTGCGAGCGATCGTGAGGATAGTGCCACAGAAAGATACCGCCCCCAATTTGAGATTTGAGATTTGAGATTTGAGATTGCATCAAAAATCGAACATCTAACTTCAAAAAATTTTAGGGGTAAGGGTGCAAAGGTGCGGTAAGAGCGCACCAGCAGCATCGAGAGGTGCTGGCTCGGTAAACCCCAGTTGGGAGCAAGGTCGGAGGGACTATGGTTGGTTTTTTACCAGTTCCGTTTTTTGGTACCGCTTGAGGCGTCTGGTAACAGGCGTCCCAGATAGATAACTGCCGTCGAAAACTGCTTGCAGTTGAGATAACAGAACCCGGCTTATGTCCGACTTTTTCCCCCCAAAAATACCCATAAAGAAGAAAGTTCGGCAACGAGCAATGTACGATGTAACGGATGTCAGGAAGACCGAATTTGGAAGAAGGAGCAAATAACAAATAACAAATAACAAATAACAAATAACA
>JAYUGZ010000751.1:0-21411 GCA_043767465.1 Cyanobacteriota bacterium | reverse complement strand
GCTGGGGATGGGGGCGTGGGCGGGGGCTTTGGCTGGCGGGGGTTCGGGGGCTTTGGCTGGGGCCTTAGCCATTGCGGGGTCTAAGACTGTTTACGGGGCTTGGGCGGCGATCGGGATTATTGCGGGAGTTGTGGCGCGGATGGTAGCTGGCGAAAGGTCGATCGCCACTGGCCGCGAACTGTACACGTTTATCTTGTTAGTCGCTAGTTCCGGTTTCGGGCTGTGGTTGGGAAATTGGTTGGTAGGTCGGATCTTTTAAATTAGTCCTTAGTCATTAGTCATCAGTCATTGGTCATTGGTCATTAGTCATCAGTCATTGGTCATTGGTCATCAGTCATTAGTCATCAGTCATCAGTCCTTGGGGAAAATTGCCCATTACCAATTCCCCCCTTACCAATTACCAATTACCAGAAAGAATTGGTTTAAAGCCCCAAGCCCTAAAGGCGAGAAATTAAAATCAGACTATTCATTACTTCAATCCTCGGACTTCCAGGTCTAGGCGAGCTGTCAACTGTCACAGTTGACCTGTCACAGTTGACCTGTCAACTGAATGAACCTATAATTTCCAGCACTTATCACTTTTTAGCAGCGCTGCAAACTCAGCCGTTGGCAAAGCCTGACTGAAAAAATAGCCTTGAATTTCGTCGCACTCGCGATCGCACAAAAAAGCAAGTTCCGCCTCATTTTCTACACCCTCAGCAATCACAGTCATGTTCATGGAGTGTGCCATTTGAATAATCGCTACTGTAATCGCTGCATTTTGGCGATCGTTGGCAATATCCCGAATAAAACTCTTGTCAATTTTGATCGCATCAAACGGAAAGCGTTTCGGATAACTCAAAGAAGAATATCCCGTTCCAAAATCATCAATTGCTATCCTAATCCCCAGATCTCTCCACGCCATAAAAGCTTGAGCTGCTGCCTTTTCATCTTGCAAAATCAGACCTTCAGTCAATTCCAATTCCAGATATTTAGGATCGAGATTAGTTTCTCTCAATATCTGGCAAACTCTCTCAGTCAAATTTTTGCGCTCAAACTGGCGGGCTGACAGATTGACTGCTACCCGCAGCGGAGGCAAACCCTCTGTTTGCCAAGCTTTAGTTTGCCTGCAAGCAGTTTCTAATACCCATTCCCCCAGCGGTACAATCAAGCCAATTTCTTCAGCCATTGGAATAAATTCCCCCGGGGAAACTCGGCCCCTTTTTGGATGATTCCAGCGCACCAAAGCTTCAGCACCAGTAATTTTACCTGTTTTAATTTCTATTTTCGGCTCATAGTAAACTTCAAACTCCGAGCGTTTTAAAGCATTGCGCAGGCAAGTTTCTTGAGTAATTTTTTTGATGGAGCTATTCGCGACTTTTGCAGTATAAAACTGATATTTGTTGCCGCCTTGTTCCTGGGAATTGTACATAGCTGCATAAGCATTTTTCAGCAATTCGTCTCCATCACTGCTGTCGTCTGGAGATAAAGAAATGCCGATACTTGCTGTGACGTACACTTCCGAGCCTTTGACAATCATAGCTTGGGCTACAAGATCTAAAATGTTTCGAGCAATCTTGGCAGCATCCTTTTTTTCGGCAAGTGGTTCGAGAACAATTGCAAATTCGGCAGCTTCCAAACGAGCCACAATATTAATCTTCTCAGTGCAGTTACTCAGTCGCTCGGCAACTTGGCAAATTACGAAGTCACCAATATCGTGTCCCAATGTACTGTTAATCCGGTTAATTCTATCTAAACTAAGAGTGACAACCGGAATGATTGCTGGCAATTCTTTCTGCTTTTCCAATACCTGACTTAGCTGCTCTCGGAATAGCGAACGATTTGGCAAGTTTGTCAAGCTATCGTACTCATGCCGGTGCAGAGCTAATTGAATAGTTGTGTGCAAGTTTTTTTCCTCAAAGGGTTTGACAATATAGCCGAAGGGTTGGGTCGCATTGACGCGCCGCAAAGTATTTTCGTCAGCATAAGCTGTCAGATAAACTACCGGAATTTGAAATCGCCCTCGAATTTCTTCTGCTGCTGTAATGCCGTCAATTTCTCCTTGCAGGTTGACATCCATTAAAACTAAATCAGGCCGAAATTCAGTTACCGATTGAATCGCTTCTTCTCCCGAATAGACAATACCAGTTATTCGATATCCTAGAGATATTAAACTGTCGGAAATGTCTTCGGCAATGATGCCTTCGTCTTCAACTATCAAGATTTTTCTAATTGACATTATTTTGGTCATAAAATGGCAGTTTTGGTTTGAAAAATGCGATCCGAAAAGTAGTGCCAGCAGTTTCTAACAGTTCTATTTTACCCCGAATTTGCTTGACCAAAGATCCCACCAGCCGCAAACCCAGTGTGCGGGCATTGCGATAATCTAAATTTTGAGGAAAACCAATGCCGCTGTCGCTCACGGTTAGCACGCAAAGCCCGTTATTATCTAAAGTGAAATTTATTTTAATTTGACCTTTAGTTTGTCCTTTGAAAGCATACTTAAGGGAATTTGTCACCAGCTCGTTGATAATTAATCCGCAAGGAACTGCCGTATCAATATTCAGAGAAAACGGTGCAATATTTGTTTGCAATTTGACGCCTTCGGCATGAATTTCATAAGCTTGTAATAAATTGTAAGCGAGATTTTGGATGTATTCAGCAAAGTCAATGTTTGACAAGTCTTTGGATTGATATAATTGTTCGTGAACCAGGGCCATCGATCTGACTCGGTTTTGACTGTCTTTTAACATTTCACTAACGCGGCTGTCTTGGATGTAGCGGGACTGAAGTTTGAGCAAACTGGAAATAACTTGGAGGTTGTTTTTGACGCGGTGGTGAATTTCTTTGAGGAGAACTTCTTTTTCGGCGAGGGACGCTTTAATCCGATTCTCGTCTAGCTTGCGGTCTGTAATGTCCCGCACTACTGCTTGAATTACTTTTCGGCCGTTAATTTCCATTGCATTTAACAGCACTTCTGCGGGAAATTCTGAACCGTCTAGCCGTTTGTGCACCCAGTCAAAGCGACAGCTACCTGTTTGGATTGCTGTAGATATTCTCTGTGTTGCTAGGCTGCACGAGTCTTGTCCGCTGGGCTGAATTTGCGGGGAAAATTCGCTGGGTTTTTTGCCGTAAAACTGTGCTCTATTGGTGCACCCAAAAATTGCTAAGGTGGCGGGGTTGCAGTCGAAAAATTGTTGTTCGTCTAATAGCATTACTGCGTCGCTGGTGGCTTCGTAAAGGCTGCGAAATTTGCATTCAGACTCTTGCAAAGACGCAATTAATTTGGTTTTTTGAGCTTCGGCGCGCTTGCGGTCGGTAATATCTATCCCTACGGAAACTGCTGCGGTTCCCTGATTATATTTCTGACATACTATCAAATAATTGCGGACGCAGCCGTTAATTTCTGTGTCTATCTCTTGCCAGGTTTGCTGAGATGAACTGTCAAAAAAGTTTCGGATTAGTTGGCCAAAATTCGAGCCTTTGTCGAGAAAGTTGATTTGTTCACCGACAAAGCTTTCGGGAGACCGTTTGAACGAGGTTGCTAGGTGTTGGTTGACTCCAATATACCGCAAATCTGAACTTACCCAAGAAATCAGTCCGGGCACGGCATCCAAGACGGCGCGAAGTTGGTCTGTAGCTTCTTGGAGTGCTTCTTCCGATCGCAAGCGATCGCTAATATCTGTCGCTGTTCCGCTGATGCCTAAAATAGCGCCGTTTTCAGCTTGGTTGACGATGCTGTTGACCCGCAGATGGACGGGTGTACCGTCTTTGCGGATGTGTACTGTTTCGTAAGCAGAATTGGGGGTTTGTGGCTGAATGCTTTTGGCTAAAAATTGCGCAAATATTTCTATTTGTCTGGTTTTTTGTTCGGGATACAAAAATTCGCTGAAGCGGCGGCCAATCATTTCTGGCGGTTCGTAACCGTAGATGCGTTTGGCGGCGGAATTGACAAAAGTTAAGAGGCCTTCAATATCGATCGACCAAATCAACTCTTGGGACGTTTCTACGAGGTTGCGGTACTTTTTTTCGCTGTCAGCAACTGCTGTATTCCAGGCTGCTGTTTGCAGGGTAAGTCTGTCTTCTAGTTCTTGATTTGCCGTTTCCAGAGTTGCGATCGACTTTTTGTACTCGGTAATATCAGTAGAAACACCGACAGCGCCGACAACTTCCCCGTTGGTATCTCGCAGCGCTGTCGATCGAATTTCGTGTATAAAATGCCCCTCTTGGGCATTCCAACTGCGATCGTTTCCTGCTAGTACCTGGGCAATATTTTCTAAGATATCCGGCTGGCTGTAAACTGCAAAAATTGAATCCCCGACAGATTCACCTGGTTTGAGTCCAAAATTTTCCAATCCTTTGCCTGCTGCAAGGGTTAACCTGCCGTCTTTGTCGGTTGCCCAGAGAAAACTCGGGGTACAACTGATGGCGGCGTGCAGGGTTTCATTGGCTTGTTGTAGCCGATCGATTTGGGCCTGAAGCCGATCGCGCGTGTTGTTTAATTGTAGCGTTAGTCGATCGGCTTTTAGCTGCCAGCTAGCAGCAGTGTCGCACATTTCTGCGGGATTGCGCGATCGACAGATGGATGGATTGCAGTTTGACATGGTTAGTTTTGGAGGCTCTCTATATTTAACCCCAGCTTATTTTTTAAGCATAAACTTTTTCAGTAAAGTATTACAGTTCGCTGTGATACTCATCCGAGACAAATGCGATAGTTTAAAGATAGCTTAAAGGATGGAGCAATTGCGGCTCGACCGAGCTTTATGGCGATTGTTCAGACATTTACAATAAGCTGAATAATGCCTCCAAGTCGGTAGTTTTACGGTCAGTATGTGTAGTTTTGCAAAAAGAAGTTTTGCAATTTTTGGCTTGCACAAGACATACAATTATAAAGTTATTATATTGGTTTGCGTATATTCACGCACCCAATAATCAGACCAACGCTCTCGATGGTTAGGTTAGAACGTGCTTGCACTAATTATGTATGGTGCGCACTGCGCACCTTACCACTACGGTATTATTGCCTCTTCTTCCTTCTTCCTTCTTCCTTCTTCCTTCTTCCCTCTTCCTTCTTCCTTCAATTAACTCCCCAAATTTTGACAGTTTTGTCTAAACTGCCACTGATCAGAGTTTTACCATCGCTGCTAAAATCAAGACAAGTGACAGAGTTTTGATGTCCGCACAGAGTGTGAATATGTTCACCGGTACTGGCATTCCAAAATTTGATATTACCATCCGCACTAGCACTAACCACAGTGCCTCCATCGGGACTAAAGGCGATCGCATTTATGGAGTTAAAATGCCCAGCCAAAATTACTGGATTATCTGGATTCGATAGCTGCCACAATTTAATATTTCTGTCCCAGCCGCCAGCAGCCAAAGTCTGCCCGTCTGGACTGAAAGCCAGACAATTCGCATAACCTTTAATAGTTTGGGAACACTCTCTGCTGCCGAGGTTCCACAGTTTAATTGTACCGTCAGAACTGCTGCTAGCGAGAGTTTGTGCGATCGGGCTAAAAGCAAGACTGGCAATTCCTGCTTTATGAGCTTTCCAAGTTAAAAGACTACCAAAAGTACAGATTAACTTTCCCGTCTCTAAATTCCAAATTTTGATAGTAGTATCTCCCGAACCAGTAGCGATAACTTGACTATCGGGACTGATGACAATTGCGGTAATTTCTGCTTCGTGTCCGAGGGAAGTATAGCGCAATTCTCCTGCCTGCCAAATATCGATCGCGCGGTGTTTTGCAGTATTTCTGCTTCTGACAAAAACCTCACTTTCTTGGCACAGCACAAAAGTCTCTTTAGCTCGGGGATACTTGTCAACAGTATAAAGTATTTCTGCTGTCTCCACATCGCAAATTCTAATTATTTTACCGTGCAAACTCGCCGTGCGATCGCCTCCAGGACTAATCGCCACATTTGTCCCAGTTTTCACAGTACGAATACAGTCAAACAACTGGTAAGGTACGAATTGTTTTAAAGCTTCGCGGACTAAAGGTTCTGTCCTCGGTTGCAAAATCAAATAAGCTACTCGCTGCACTTCTGGCGCAGGGTCAATTAGCGCCTCAATTGCTAAATTTAAACCAGCGTCACCATATTTAGGAGCATCTTTGACAGCGGCAATGCGCGGCTCAATGCTAGGACTGTTCAAGCGTTGCTTGACGCCGGCGATCCCTCCCAAAACAGCGGCGGCGATCGGGATTTGACTTTGGCCGCCGAGGACGGCATCATATTCTCTTGGTTGGTTAGAATTGTCGGCAATCATATCAATTCAAAAATTAAGATTGGGCAATTACAGGACACTGAATACTAAACGGCGACTCACCGAGTTTCTGCGGTTCGGTTACGCTAAAACCGGGTTGAAGAGCGGAAGTTCTAATTTATTGACTATTGGTATTTATGCTATTATAATCAAATTAGCGTTTCACACAAAAATCCGAAAGTGATATGTCACACTTCACAACGATCAAGGTTCAGATCAACAACGGCGAACTGCTGCATCAAGTGTTGGAAGAGTTGGGTTATCAAGTAGAGTCCAACGTGCAGGTGCGTGGTTATCGGGGCGACAAAGTTAATGCCGAGTATGTGATTCGGCAATCCAACGGCTACGATTTGGGTTTTCGCCGCAGCGGAGAAGATTACGAATTGGTGGCAGATTTTTGGGGCGCTCGAATTAACCAGCAAGAATTTGTCAATTCAATCAGCCAAAAATACGCACACAAAAGTTTAATGGTGGCAGTGCAGTCAGAGGGTTTTCATGTTGAGGAAGAGGAGACTTTGGCAGATGGGACGGTGAGAGTTGTAGTTGGTAGATGGGTTTAAAAATCGCCTTTTTTGAACTCGTTTTCATATACTCAAGACTTACGCAGAATCGGTGTTAAAATCAGATTTGTTCGTAAGTCTTAGTAGCCAGAAGAGAATTATCATGAAATTCGATCGCCCTGAACAACAAATTCAACAAAGTTGGGAAGTTAATGCTGATGCTTGGATGGACGCGATCCAATACAACCAAATCGAAAGTCGCCGCGCAGCAACCGATGAGGCTATTCTGCAAGCAGTGATGCGCTGTCAGCCTCGGCGAGTGCTGGATGTCGGATGCGGTGAAGGTTGGCTGACGCGCGCCCTAGCAAAGCGTAGTGTTGAGGTTGTCGGAGTTGATGGTTGCGCTGCTTTGATCGATCGAGCTATTTTGAAAGGAGGCGGTTGCTTTCGGGCGATCGGCTACGATGACATTATTGCCGATCGAGCCATACTCGGTCAATCCTATGATATGACTGTGTGCAATTTTTCGCTCCTCGGTGAGGAAATTGGAGATTTATTGCGATCGTTACGCCAAGCAATAGTCTCAGACGGACACCTGTTAATCCAGACAGTTCATCCATTCACAGCGTGTCAGGAACTGCCCTATGTTGATGGATGGAAAACCGAGACTTTCGACAACTTCGGAGGAGCTTTTCGAGAACCGATGCCGTGGTATTTTCGCACAGTTAGTTCGTGGTTTCAACAAGTGTCGGAATCTGGCTGGAGGGTTTGTGAAGTCGAGGAACCGATACATCCACAGACGCAGATTCCTCTTTCCCTGCTGCTAATTTGTCAGTCACCAGGCAATTGAAATCGCGTTTACAGGAACAACCGATCGCCAATGGATCGATGCTGTACGAGTTAAGATAGATGCTGCTGTTGCCATGTCCGAACATACTCCACCGATTGACGGCGAAACTTTTATCGCAGGGATTTGCGATCGTTTCCGGCAAGCGCGCGAGAGTAAACAAGGCTATACTAATTGAAATGCTTGTATTATAGCTGCATTCAATTGCTGTATTTGCTGACTTCCTAACTCGCCCAATCGTCTCACGATTAATCTCTGTTCAAGGCTGACAATTCGAGTCACTCTAACTTTAGAAGATACTCTTAATCCCGTGCTATAAAATTCTGGATCGGAAGCATTTAAAGCAAATTCATCTAAACTTAGGCTAGTGACATTTTGCGAAGAAATGAAGCGGATAGTAATTTCATCTATGGTTGAACTTGCCCACAGCACTAAAGCCGGACGTAACTTTTTTTGAGTCAAATCTGTAAACGGAAATTCAGCTAAAACAATATTTCCTTTTTTTAGCTTCACTAAATTGGCTCTCCATCTTCAAGGGTATAAATATCAGGTTCATCATCCAGAAATTGAAATGCTCCCCCGCTTTGGGCTAACTGGGTTATTTCCACAATAGAAGGATAGGGGATGTTACTAAATAGTTTTGCTTGGATTAATAATTGCTCTTCTTCAGAGAGTGTCTGAATGATTTGTACTAAGGATTCAATCAGTTTTGTGTTCATAGCTGAAAATATCTGGGGATATTTTATTTTACTTTAACAAGGCAACCTTCGATGATTATAACAAAAAAACTAAGAGCGTGAAGCGAAGCTATCCAGTAGGGAATCGCCCGATTCATTAAAATTGGGAAATAGCACAGATTTACTCCTCCAAGTCCACCTGTTTAACCTGCTCTAAAGGTATATCTAGCGCTTCTGCAATTTGCTCGTCGCTCAAGCCAAACTGCCGCAATTTATCTATTGTTTCAATCTTAGTTTGATTTTTGCTTTCCTCCTGCGAGTCGGGAGTTTCCGGCTGACTTTCATCTGGGGTAGAAGTAGAGGGATTAGGACAATTATTAACGTAGCTAATTCTATTATTTTGAAAATTATTATTCTTGCCAAGAGTTATATTCTGATTTATCTGTCTTTCTATAACGGATTCAAGATTACTTTTCTTAACTTGTTCACCAAACACTCCCGATAACATTTGCAAAAGCTCGTGACTAGCCTTTTTAACGTGTTGGGAGCTATAACCATAAGTTTCTGCAACATCAGCATATCTGTGACGCTTCAGTATTCCCGAAATAATCCCCCGCTGCAAGTTATTTAGATGTTTGCCTGTCTTGGCGCAGACAGCTCGATCGACAAATTGCAATATCTGAGGACTGTCCATAGGTGGGATGGTGAGATAATTTTAATTACTATACCAAACTTTTTCCAACTTTTTCCCACTTTTTTGGGCTTCGCGTCGGATTTTTAGGAAGTTCCCACTTTTTCCAACTTTTTTTGCTTTACAGGGTTGGTGCGATCGGTCTACTGTAGGAACAGTGTTTTAATATTCAATCTCAAAGTGTAACTCTGTAAGTCGCCCAAAAATCTGCTACTTCACCATTTTGTAGGATTTGGGTAGAGTCTGTGAGCAATATACATTTAGCGAGTAAACAGTATTGATGCAACCAAATTTTTTGACTGACTCACCTCTAAGCCAACAGCCATTATTTGAGTTAAAAAATGTTACATTTAGCTATGCTAACAGCCCGAATCAGCTTTTAGATAATGTTTCATTAAGCTTGTTTCCTGGTGAGAATATTGGTCTGATTGGAGAAAATGGCTGCGGTAAATCTACAATTATTAAACTATTGCTAGGATTATGCTTTCCTAACAACGGAACAGTAAATTTATTTGGAAGTAAAGTTTTATGGGGCAATAATTACCCCCAGCTAGGCTACATAGGTGATCCCTCTTATTACCCGGGAGAGTTAGGCTTGCCAACGGGAATTTTAGTTAAAGAGCTTGTGCAAATTTTTAAATCTCTATGTCAGCAACAAAAGGAGCTAAAAGACTTATCTTACCTTGAAATTGAGCAACGGCTACAAATTCCTAGCTTTTATGAATCTGATGTTAGCAAGCTATCAAAAGGACAACGGATTAGACTGATGGCATTTTTAGCTTTGGCTAAGAAACCAAAGTTACTAATTGCGGATGAAGCAACAGAAGGATTAGACAAAGAAGGTAAAAAAATTGTATTGTCAGAAGTTCAACGACTTGCTAATTGTCATCAAGCAGGGATTTTATGGATTTCTCACCGACGGGATGAAGTCGCTAGGTTAACCGATAAAGTTTATGAGCTATTTCAAGGTAAACTACATGAACAAGAGCGTCAAGGTTTTGATTGTCAAATAGAGACTGATTCTATCAACGCTGAGGCTAAAAAATATTTTAATCTCTCGAAAGATGGCGCTTTTCAAGCTTTGGAAGAAATCTTTACAGATTCATCAATCCATAAATTCCAGATGACAGGGGTTCTCCAAAAGAGGGAAAGCGTATGATCAATTTAAACAAAGCTTGGGTAATTGTTGCGCCTGAAATTATCAAATTGTTTAAGTCATATCATTTGCTAATTTTATTAGTAGTAGGAATAATTAGTGCAACATTGCCTTTTAGTTGGGATGGAGAACAACTAACATTTTTTAATATCCCTTTTGAGGGATATCAGGGAGCTAGAGAAACAGTCTATATAAATCTTCTCCATGAATTGTTTTCATGGGCTTGGATTTATATAGCCGTTTATGTACTTCTTCGGTTACTGCTACCTTTAGGGGATAGTTTTTCAGTAAGCCAGTTACTCTGGCTGCGGCTTACTCCTTGCTCTCCTTGGGAGATTGCTGTTGCTAGAGCAATCTGGGTAATTGCTTATGGAGTTTGGCTGGGTTTTTTAGGGCTAATTTGGGTATTAGTAACTTCCCTCTATCATCATATTTACCCTACCAATGTGCTTTTAGATGTTTTGGGTTTAGTTAGTTATATCATCTTCGCAGGAGGTATGATTGCAGTCTTAGATTTTGACCTAGCATTTGATTACGCTTCAAAAAGGGTAATCGCCGTTGTTGCTTTATTTTTACCCTCTCTGCTAGGGTTAGTAAAATTAGGTATAGGTAACTTACTAGACGGCCAATATGCCAGATTTTTTCCTTACACCCATCCCTTTGCTAGAGTTACGTCAGAGAATTTGTATCATTTCGGAGTAGCAGGTATTTTAGGATTATTTTTCCTCAGTTTCCATATATTCAGTAAACTGAAATATCGAACAGTAAAAAACTAGGCTATTGAGATAATCACAGTACAAGGAGCTAATTATCATGCAATACAAAAAACAGAGAAAAACAAGTGGGTGGCTCATCCTTCTATTTATCCCTCTGCTAGTTGGGTGTAACCCTGTTACTACTGAACTGTTCTTAAAATTAGAGGTTTATGTAGGAGATGCTTTACTTAGAACAGTAGTTGCACCAACGATAGAAATTATTTTTGACAAAGTAATCTCTTATATATCACCTCATGTCAAACCTTATCCTGATAATCCCTTGAGAGGACGCTATACTGGTGATTTAATCTTCAAAAAAGAGAGTCCAAATTGTAAAGATTCCCATACAGAAAAACAACCTGAAATGGTGAGGGAATCACTTAAGGATCAATGGAAGACGATACCACAAGTTCAAGATAGAACGAAGCATTTTTTTGAGGATAATTGTTAAACCCCACAAATTAATGACACTTTCTATCCAATTCCACATAATTTAATCAAACAGGAGGCAATAAACATGAAAAAGAGGCTTTTAAAAATTCTGAGTGCAGGAGTTATAGTTTTGAGTGTCTTGTTCTTAGCATTTGGCTTGATGAAGTTAGCTCGTGCTCAAGAACCACCAAAAGCTCCAACTATAGTAAGTGGGATTCCTGGTGTTGAAGTCATAGTACCTTCGCCAATCAATACTAACGAAGCTCAATATATTATTGGAAGTTCTCTAGCAATGCTAGGGTTAGGAGTTGCAGGGTTTGTAGTTTCTTCGAGAATAACTGAAGTAAGTCACAATAATCAAAACAAGAATAATAGAGAAACGACTCCTGACACTGTTACTGTTAATCTTAGCCCCGACGCCTCAGCAAAACCAGTGCAAGAAACTGCCAGACAGGAAAAAGATGTTCCTATAGTTGGTGTGGAAGGCAATCCTGGGACTGTTACCATAAATCTTAGCCCTGAAGACTCAGCAAAAATTTTTGAAAAAGCTGCCAACCAAGGAAAAGATATTTCTATTCTTCCTGATGTTTCTATTGTTACTGGGGAAGGCAATCTTGGTACTATTACTGTCAATCTTAGCCCCAAAGACTCAGCAAAAATTTTTCAAAAAGCGACAAACCAAGGAAAAGATATTTCTATTCTTGCTTATGAATTATTAGTCAAAATCTTGGACGAGGAAGCAGAAGACTAGGCTAAGTTTCTAAGAATCATTATTATAGCAATTTTTGGGCTTTGTATGTTTTTAGCGATCGCCCTTACCAGAAAAACCAAGGGCGATCGCCTTTCTGATTCATGGCTCATCACCATCGCATCACGTTGACAACAAACCTTTTCCTACAATATCTCGAATTTCTGTAACAAATTCTGCTGGAGTTTGAATGATTAACCCGCTTTGTGCAGCAACTTCGGCCGTAAAATCTTTGGTATTTAAGCTCAACAGGCGATCGACATTTGCCAGAACAGCCGCCGCTAAAATCGGGGTATCTTTAGCTTCAATAATAGCCGCCCACCGCGATGATTCTTCGAGAGATGGATCGGGTTGAATTTCGGCGTTAATAGTAGCTAGCAACTCTGTAAAAATTGGCATAGCCGCAGGTATTTTTTTGCGTATATTCCGATCGCATTCCTCCAAAACTTGGTCAGATACAACCAACTTAAAAAGACCTATTTCAGCCATTGTCAGCACAGCACGACTAGCTCCAGTTCGCGATCCGCATCCGGCAATTAATATGCTAGAGTCTGCAAATATCCTACGCATCAAGACTGTTTCTCCTGCCAAATCGCCTCTCTCTCCGCTTCTAAACCCGCCAATAAATCAGTCAAACCCACATTTTCATGTTCCATAATCGTTGCAATCCGATCGATTAGTTGGGGAACTTGAGGTTGTTTGGGAGCAAGCACAATCAGATTACCTATTTGGAGTAGCACCAGCATATCTCCCCGATCGACTTTGAGAGCATCTTGTAATAACTGGGGAATAGTAATTTCCCCTCCCTGTCCCAGAACAATAGGGAATTGTTGAATCTCTACATCCGTTTCTTGTGAAGTTATTGTCACGACGTTAACCTCAGCCTTTAGTGTTAAGTTTTTAAGACTTTTTATTATAGCAATTTTTGGGCATTTTTTGTCAAACTACCCTAAAAGTTGCAATTACTACGTTGACCTGCTACCGTTAACATAGACGCATCGCAGGAAAACAACCGATGACACTAACAGAATTACTCCCTACCATTAAACAACTATCTGCGATCGACAAACGAGAGTTAATCCGCATTCTAATGGCGGAAGAAGATATCAGTGATGAACAGGTGTGGAAGGATCAATTTGAAGCTACAACAGACGCTCAGTGGGATAGTCTAGCTGAGATAGTACGTCAGGAAATCGCTGCTGGTGACAGTATTTTTAGCGCTCCTTAAGCCACTCCAAATCCCGTGTACTCGCGCACATAGGTTGCTTGAAATCCCAAGATAATATCCTCCTTTGCCACACCCATTGCCACCAACTCGTGCGCCACTCGCATCTCCGTTGTATTCTGCTGCAACCAAATCTTGCCATCCTTAATATCCAAATGCAGCACGCATCCATACACCCGCCGATGCCCATCCCAACCAACATTCGTCACTTGATAACGATCGCGCTGCGTATCAAAAATTATTTGCGATTCGATCGCACCATTGGATACCGGAATTGCCGCATATTCGGTCAATAATGCTTGAATCGACTGACGATAATGCTCTAGCTTATCCATTGCACAATAACCTCATTCACTGGATCGTAAACAATGCGGTTAACTTGATGCCGCTCTACCGAGATTTGCAAAAACTCCCGCTGAAAAAAAGCTTCATGCACCGCAACAGGAACTGCTAAATAAAGCTTGCGATCGGGTTCCTTAAGTTCTAATGCAAGCCGATAATTCAGAAATTGTCCTAATGCCGCATGATAATCCGTAATCGGAGAGTCACCCAGAAATGTTTTAATTTAAACGGCGATTTTCTCTCCTGCCCGTTGTGCTGCAAGTAAGCGCTCTGCACCCAAATCAATTTCAAACTTTGCTCCACCTGTTTCCACCTTCAGCGGATCGTCGGTAATCACCCAATTCTCTTTCTGAAGGGCAATCTTAACAGATTCATGAAAGAGATCCCGTGCTGCCATTTTTTCCTTTTTGACACTTCAACTTTATTGTACTTCCAATCGCGTCTATCTGAAAAATGTCGATCGCCCGTCAAGTTCGTAGGCGCAAGCCGGGGCGTAGCCATCGACCTTCTGAACAATAAGTCTATTCTGTGTTTGTAGCCCGATCGACCTCAGCCTCACCCTCATCCTCCAAAATCTCACCCAAATAGCGCTGCACAAACTCCCGCGCTGCATCTATATCTAGCAACTTTAACGCCACAACCATCTTCACAAGCGTGTCTCCAGTTGGATCGATGAGCTCATTAAACCAACGGTAGACAACAGAACTTCGCACACCCATTGCGATCGCCAATTTATTTTGGCTAATGCCATAGGTGTTCAGCACTTCTCTCAAAACTCGACCAGCTTTTCCCATGCACCCCATGATGCCAAGGGATGCCCCAACCGTAAATAACTACATATATGTAGTTATTGCAGTATGATAAAGGTAACTACATATATGTAGTTAGTGGTTGATTTTGAAGATGAGGACTTCCCAATGGCTAAAGACTTTCCAATCGAACCGCCCAGCGACACCCAACAAGACGCAGAACCCACGGACGATCGAGAAAACCGGGAACCCGTGCGTATCATGGTTGTTGGCTCCCGCCAAGGCATAACCGCCGTAGTAAATTGGCTGGTGCGACTAGGTTTTGCCCAAATGGCAGACTGGAGCGACTTCCAGCGTGCACCGAATACGGGCCAGTGGATGCGCGTGCTGACAAAATGGTTGCAGAAGAATTGAAGCAACTGACGATTCGGGCGATCGCATTTCATAAACCTGATGTTTGCGAATCGTGCGATCGCCCATCAACTTCGTAGGCCGGGGCCGGGGCGTAGCCATCGACCTTCTAATACAATTAAGACAGCGAACGTTGAGGATGAAATCAAGTGTTACGATCGAGATAGCGATGCCTATTCCCGATTCCCACCATGACATTCATCAACCCTAAAACCGATTACGCCTTCAAAAAAATATTTGGTTCCTCAGAAAGCAAAGACATTCTGATCAGCTTTCTCAACGCCATGATTTACGAGGGCAATCCTACCATTGAAGACTTAGAAATTATCGACCCCAACCTCCCGCCACAAGTAGAAGGCTTAAAAGACTCCTCTTTAGATGTCAAAGCAAAGCTTGCCGACCACACTCTAGTCATCATTGAAATGCAGGTATTAAACGTCGAGTCTTTCGGACAAAGAATCTTGTACAATGCAGCGAAAACCTACGCCTCTCAATTGCAGAAAGGACAAGGATATCGAATGCTAAGACCAGTAATTGCTTTAACGATTACTGATTTTGAGATGTTTAAAAATAGCAACAAATTAATTTCACGATTTGTCTACAAAGAAGAGCTTTCTAACTTACCATATCGCGATAACGATCTCAAGTTAGTATTTGTAGAACTGCCAAAATTCACCAAAACAGTAGACCAACTAGAAACTCTAGCAGATAAATGGCTCTATTTCATGAAATACGCGGTAACGATAACAGAAATACCGCCAGTAATGGATAGCGTCCCCGAAATCCATCAAGCATTTGACATCGCCGATCGAGTGAATTTAAGCCTGGAGGAAATAGCAAATATCGAACGGCAAGAAATGTTTATTTACGACCAACAAGGCACGATCATTAAAGCTGAGAGAGACGCTAGACAAGAAGAAAAACAGGCGATCGCACGACAGTTACTCGATCGCCTAGATGACGAAACCATCAGCCAAACAACCGGACTCAGCATCCAAGAAATCACGAATTTGCGATCGGATAGAATTTAGAACTATCAAACGATCGACAAATATTCGATCGCCTTTTCCGAAAAACCTACGCCAAAAACAGCTTATACGCCGGATTCTGACTCTCATCCCCATACTGATAGCCCAGCGTATCAAGAAAAGCCTGCCATTCCTGCATCTCATCCGGCGGTACTTGAATTCCCACCACAATTCGCCCGTAATCTGCGCCGTTATTCCGATAGTGAAAAACGCTGATATTCCAGTTAGGACTCATCGAACCCACAAACTTCATCAACGCACCCGGACATTCGGGAAATTCAAAGCGATAAAACAGTTCGTGATTTGCTAGCATAGAACGGCCGCCCACCATGTGCCGCAAGTGCAATTTCGTTAATTCATCATCAGTTAAATCCAAAGTTTTAAAGCCACAATCTTCAAAACTTGCCGCTATTTTCACCGCATCAGCGCGGTTTTGGATTTGCACGCCAATGAAAATATGCGCTGCTTTTTCATCCGCAATTCGATAGCTAAATTCAGTTAAATTGCGTTTGCCCAAACATTCGCAAAACCTGCGGAGACTTCCCGGTTGTTCGGGAATTGTGACTGCGAAAATAGCTTCCCGACGTTCGCCAAACTCGGCCCTTTCTGCTACAAAACGCAGGCGATCGAAATTCATGTTTGCACCGCAAGCAACCGCAATTAATGTTTCTCCTGCGACTTGTTCCCGTTCCACGTAAGCTTTCGCACCTGCGATCGCCAAAGCGCCAGCCGGTTCTAAGATCGATCGCGTATCCTCAAAAACATCCTTAATCGCCGCACAAATATCATCCGTATCCACCAAAATAATCTCATCCACATACTGCTGACACAGGCGAAAAGTTTCCTCCCCAACTTCCCGCACAGCAACACCGTCAGCAAATAAACCCACCTGCGACAACCGCACCCGTTTACCCGCTTTCAGCGATTGATTCATCGCATCGGAATCGACAGGTTCCACACCAATAATCTTAATTTCCGGCCGCAATCGCTTGATATAAGCCGCAATTCCCGAAATCAATCCACCGCCGCCAATTGCCACAAAAATCGCGTGAATCGGTTTTTGATGTTGCCGGAGGATTTCCATGCCGATCGTACCCTGTCCCGCAATCACGTGGGGATCGTCAAAAGGGTGAATAAAAGTCAACCCTTTTTCGGCCTCTAATTGGCGCGCAAAGGCGCAAGCATCATCGTAGGTATCCCCATGCAAAATCACATCTCCACCGCGCGCTATCACCGCATTAACCTTCATCTGTGGCGTCGTTACGGGCATGACGATAATCGCGCGAGTTCCCAGGTGGCCGGCAGCGAGGGCAACTCCTTGGGCGTGATTGCCGGCGGAAGCTGCAATGACACCTTGCGCTAGCAACTCCGGCGACAGTTGCGCCATTTTGTTGTACGCGCCGCGCAGTTTGAAGGAAAAGACAGACTGCATATCTTCTCGCTTCAGCAGCAGTTTATTGTTGAGCCGCGTTGATAGATTAGGGGCTATTTCTAGGGGAGATTCTTGCGCCACATCGTAGACGCGGGCGGTGAGGATTTGTACGAGATAATCGCAAAGCATGGGGTTAGCAGGTTTGTAGGTGCCGGATGGTGGGATAATTGTAGGGTATTTGTGCGATCGTGATGTTGGAATTTTGGGGGAGATTGTTTGTGCGATCGACAAAATCACCCTAATTCAATTCTTTGAAAGCAGTATCTCGGTTAGTTTTAGCGTCTTGATAATCAGGCTTTATTTCTAATGCCTTATCAAAACTGGCAATTGACTCTTGATAGCGCCCTAGTTGCAGTAGAGCAATACCGAGAAAATTCCAGGCTTTCCATGACTCAGGCTTGAGTCTAATAGCTACTTCATATCTTTTTATGGCTTCTTCATAACGCTTGACTCCAAGAAGCACGTTACCTCGTTTAATCCAAGATTCAGATTCATCTAATTCATCAGAACTAATTTCTTCGGCTCCCTGGGAAATTATCGCATATTTTTGATCTTCTTTTATCGGCGTTTTCCATTTGGCTTTTTCATCATTTCTAACAATGCCTCCTATTACAACACCAATATTATTAGAAAAATCCACGATATTATAACCCTTTGCATTGATAAAAATAAATTTATCGAAACTATTAATAGATAATTCAAACACGCCAGAGTTCCAATCAAAAAAATCGGGAGCCCGACGTATAATATATTTAATCGCAAAAAGTGGCAATATAAAAACAAAGCAAATATTACTCAATCGATCGCGAAAAATTTCCCGTCGTTGATTGAGGTGACTGAGAATAGGAGGTACTGTATCTAAATTATAATAATCACCATCACCACCATATCCAGGTTTGATATAAGGTTCTATTGAGTTTTCTAGTCCTTCAATGAAGAGAATGTTTAATTCGTTGTGATCGTCCCTATTTGCAACAATGTCATACAGATTATCAATTGGTTCTGTCAATTCTATAATCGCAATTTTTTTCTCAGACAAATCCTCTTGCACTCTATCAGTTAACTGATTACCTACGTCAGGAGAACATTGCACAAACACAATACCAAATCCTTTTGTTCGTTTTAGGCATCGCAATAAAGCCAGATAGACTCCCTCTGGGCTAGTGTCGAGTGCTTGAGTAGAAGAAGATTGACTCATGATGGTAATTGCCGAATTTTGGCAACTGCTGCTTGAAACTGCTCGATTTCTTCAATCAAAGGATGGACGTTGTACCAGCGTTTGAGCTTGCCTTTATCATAATAGCGATATTCTAACAAACAACGGGTGAGCAACAGGCGCAGAAACTGTTCGTTATTGTTTGCGTGCTTTTTGCAATAAACATCAGCCAAAATTTCCCACTGATGTTCTTGAATTGTATTGAGATAGGTTTCCCGCGTTTCTGCAATTGCCCGTTGAACTGCTTCAGCCGTAATTGGTAGCTCGTCAGTCCAGTTTACAGCGATTCGGATCATCTGCATCAAATTCCTTGCGTGTCCGCCACTCATGATGCAAAGCTGGTTCAATGTCTCTGGACTATCGAACACAGCGGGAAGATCTAAACCTACCACACTACCATCTATAGTTTGAGTTAGTCTGGGGTCGATCGCCTCAAGCCGCCGACAGATAATTTCCCGCAATTTGGATAGTACATTTGAGTTGACTGTACCGTCGGGATTTTTCACCATCACCATCGGTAAAATATTTGTTTTTTCGTAGTTATCTTCAAGCTGTGTTGCCCGTCCCGAATATACCATTGCAATCGGAACTGTATAGATTACATGACACGCCAAGCCCCGCAAAATTTCACTCCGATTTAAGTAAATTTCGTCATAATTGCTGGGACTTCCTTCTTCTTGAGTTTCTGCGATTCTATCCAAATTATCGGCAATCATCACAATACCGCGACAGTCAGTAGTTAAGGATTTCTCAGCTTCTTTGATGAAGTCATTCAGCGCCTCTACCAAAGACGGAGTATTAGCATTAATTTTCTGTCGCAGTTCGCGTCGCTTATCTGGATTTGCGCGTAAATTTGCCGTAATTTTGGCAAACTGGGCAACTTGTCCCTCTAAATTTAAATCTTCAAATGATATTTCTGTCAGTGCCAAATCTCTGATAGATTCGCCTCTATTTTTCAGCCAATCTAGTAAAGGGTTGTGGTTTGTAGCTTAATCGCTTCTACTAAATGCCGAGTGCAAGCAAACAATATGTCGGCATACTCAGCATCCTGTGGTTCAATGTCTTCATCATCTGCTGCAAAGTAAACGACAAAATATTTCTGTTGTTCTAGGTATGCTTTCAACCGCAGAAGTTCTGTGGATTTTCCCACTCCTCGATGTCCAGAATAAAGCTGACAAGTCGGTTTCTTCGATCGCGTAATTTTTCGGCCTAACTCCCGTACTAATTCCCAACCACCCCGGACTTCCTGACAATCGACATAAGCCTCTTTCGACGGAGGCTGAAATGGTTCAAAGGAACTGTAGATTTCAGTTAGCAAATATAGCGTCACAAGCTACCTCAAGTAAAATTGTTTTACAAGAACAAGTATAGTCTAGAAGGTATTGAATGATGATAGCATTTACAGGATTAGCCATGCCACTCAAATCTAGCAAACTAGCGACTATCACCAACTACTCGCGCAGAAGATCGCCCGTACAAATCGCAAAATCCGATTTTTATGGCAAAATGCGATCGTGGGAGTGCCCGACCCGAACAGAATTGGCAAGCCAGATATTTACATGACAAAACGATTGTAAAGTTGAATGCAGGTTCTAAATTTACTGGACGGTGGCTTGCCAATTCAACACTCAGGAAAATTACTTACTGAAAATTTCCCCAAACCTAATCAGGCCGTGCAAAACCAGTTCGAGGGTCACTAATAAACAAACCCAAAACCAACGAGTCCATCACCGTATCCCAGACAGGAGTCAAATGTTTAGCATCATCAACCCAATAGTCAAAAGTAATCAAACACTGAACATTAGAACCCAGCCCGATACAGATTCGCGAATAAGCTTCCCGCTGTTCTGGAGGGTCAATAAACTTAAATTCAGTCCAAACAACCCGAGCAGTTTGCCGCTTTAATTGGATAATATCCCCAGGATCTATCGGATTTCTGGTATCATCTTCAACTATCTTCTGTAATAGCGGCACCAGCGCAAATTCTCCCCAATTTCCAGGAGGTAACAAATTAAACGAAACCTCCAAACAACAATCATCATCCGGTGGTTTTTTATCCGTAAACCGGAACGACTTTGTATCCGGTTCAAAATGCCAATCTTCCGGGACATCAAAACGAACTGCACCTCTTCCAGCTACAAAGATGCGAGTTCCCGGCTTAGATTTCCAATTGTGGTCTTCTTTGAGCTCTAGGGTTTCCTTGAGCCACTCTTGCTTTTTGCGCTTTGACATAAACAGAACACCAAATTACTGCTAATGTGTAGTTTCCGACTTGGTAACACATTTTAACCCTATTTTGCTCACCGTTTGCTCAAATATAACAATCCTTACAAAAATTACCACGGGTATCGAGAAACCGGGTTTTTTTTGCTAAAATCATTCGTCCCAGCCCTAGAATCAATAAAAAACCCGGTTTCTTTAGTCGCAGCGCGTAATTCCTGTGTAACAATCCTTACAAAAATGATGAATCCCTCTCTTCTCTATTTCTCTGCGCATCAGCGGTCAAAAAAGAATACCATTTCACAATTTGCTAAATTTTATTTTTGACTCTTTGGAATCACACACCTAATCCCACCTTTATTCCCAGCCGCATCGCCCCTGTAGCGGGGGATAACATGAATAGCAGCGTGACTACGACTTTGACCAGCCTCTTTATTAATATTGATACCCACATTAAAACCATCCGGCTGAAACTCTTTACTTAACATCTCTTGCACCTTATTCGCCATAAACCAGCAAGCAGATTGCTCTCGAAACGGCAATTCAAAATAATTGGCTGTGTGACGCTTGGGGATAATTAAAACATGACCTTGGCTGGCGGGATAACCGTCAAATATTGCATAAGCTGTCGCTGATTCAGTTAGTAAAGTTAGGTTTTTGTACGGATTGCAGAATATGCAGTTATTAGTTGAATTTCTTTGATGGTTGTAATGCACGTATTCGTATATTTCGCAAGAC
>JAYUGZ010000750.1:0-8269 GCA_043767465.1 Cyanobacteriota bacterium | reverse complement strand
TCCGTTACCTCTGGGACAAAATTTGTGGGCTTAATTCCTTCTTCCTAGTTGTTTCTTGCCGCTCGTTACTAATCGGAATTTTTACCAAAAACTCCGTACCGCCGCCCGGAAGTTGAGAAATTTTGATAATGCCACCGTGTCCATCCACTACAATTTTGTAGCTAATTGCTAAGCCCAAGCCAGTGCCTTGACCCACGGGTTTGGTAGTGAAAAATGGGTTGAAAATCTGGTCTTTAATTGTGTCAGGAATGCCAGGGCCGTTATCGGCGATCGCCACTTTCAGAAATTTTCCACCATTTTCGCGAACTACTCCCGTGGAAATAGTAATAATTTTATCCAGGCGATCGATCTCATTCAAGGCATCGATCGCGTTGCTCAGCAAGTTCATAAATACCTGATTTAGCTGAGACGGATAACACTCGACTGAAGGCACTTTTCCGTATCTTTTAACTATATAAATTCCATTTTTGATGCGGTTGGAGAGCAGCAGCAAGGTATTTTCCATACCTTCGTGAATGTCCGCCTGCTTTTTGTCAGATTCATCGAGGCGAGAAAAGTTTCGCAACGAAAGAACTATGGTGCGAATGCGTTCCGTGCCTATTTTCATAGAATTCAATATATGCGGCAAATCTTCCTCGATAAATTCCAGCTCGATTTCTTCGGCAAAATCGGCGATTTCCGGGGGAACATCGGGGAATGTTTGTTTGTATAAACTCACCAACTCTAATAAATCTTTAGTATATTTAGTAGTGTGAGGCAAATTAGCCGAGATGAAGTTAACTGGATTGTTTATTTCGTGCGCTATCCCGGCCACCATTTGACCTAGAGATGACATTTTCTCGCTCTGCACTAAATGAGTTTGAGTTTTTTTCAGTTCATTTAAGGCACTATTGAGCAGTTTTACTTGCTCTTGGGTTTGACTGTAAAGGTGAGATTGAGTAATGGCGATCGCCAATTGGTCGGCCACAGCTTTGATCAGTTGAATTTCCTCTGGGCTCCAAAACCAATGAGTAGCGTGGCTGCAAATTAAATAACCCTGCGGCTGGTTTTGAGTCTGGACAGGCACGGCTAAATAACTATTAGCTTTAAGTGCGATCGGTTGGCTTGCACCCTCAGCCCAAGTGTCGCTCGAAAGAATAACGGGTTCGCATTGGTCACTCCGTACTGACAAATTTCCGACAAAGTAAGGCTCAAACTTGATGGCTTCTGTCGGACAATCAGATTGGCAACATTCCCACAGGATTTGTAACATTTTGTTTTGGGGCTCGTACCAACCAAAAGCCGCCCGTTCTAGATGCAGCAAATTCACTATTTCTTCGACTGTACTTTGCACTATTTCGTCTAAATCTAGAGAAGCCCGAATGCGTCCGGCAATCCGGTTGAGCATGGCTTCTCGCTCCGCTTGGGTGCGATTGTTTTCCGAAGAGTAAATTAGCCAAATTGCTGCTAGCATTGCCGGGACGAGCAGTCCGACGACTACGGATGTCAGCAAATTTAATGCTTGCAGTTGGGATTCAATGTTTTCGCGGGGAATTACTAAAGCCATCGACCAGTTAACTTCATCCAGGGGAGCGTAGGCTACATACACCCATTTGTGATCTATTTTTACCAGTTCGATGTTCGTCTGGCGATCGATCATCTGCCGCGCAATTGTGGAGAGTGCGGGGTCTTGTGACTGCAAAAAGCTTGGGGCAGACTGGTCGATATTTCCGATTAAGTTATTGTTGGGATGAACAATTGGCACTCCTTCTGAATTTAGCGCAAAAGCATAACTTTCGGAACCGTACTGCAAGCTGTTAACCACAGATGCTACTCGGTCTAATTTAATGCCGCCCGAGAGGACTCCAATTACTTGATTGGGAGTGGGAGGTAGGGCCCAAAGAGGAGCTGAAATGACGATCGACGAAACTTTTGTACTGCGGCCAATCAGCGGGTCGGAAACGTTGAGCTGCCCGGCCATTGCTTTTTGAAAGTGTTGGCGGTCTTTGCTGTTCGCGCGGTAGCCTAGAGTGTTGATTAGTGAGCCGTCTGGTTGAATTAATGACAGGTTGAAATACTCTTTTAACCTGTATATTTCCCCTTGCAGCCGGGGTTCGACTAATGTCCAATTGAGAGTACGAACTGTAGGAGAATAAGCAAGAGTTTCTATTTCTGCTTTACGGGTGCTGAGCCAGCGGTCTATTTCATCGGTGCCTTTTTCTAGTTTTAATAGTGCTATTTCCTTTAAATTGTCGAGGATTAGTCCGCGCACAACAAAATAGCTGATGCAAGCAGTTGTGCTAATACTTAAAGCCGTGGCGCCCAGAATTAGCAGAGTCAACAAATGGCGGCGGTGCCGTCTGTGCTGCCAAACACTGTGTGCTTGCTGCCACCGCGATTGAGCAGAATTGCTGATGTTTTGCCAAAGGCGGCGCAGCTTTTTTGTTTGGTGGGGCGGCTGTGCAGACACACCGCCGACTTGATTTGCTGGGTTTTGCATCATCAAATGTTCTCGTCGAGAGTCAAATTGATCAAACGGCATTCTTCATTCGTTATCCGGCAGAATTAATATTAGCCAAATAGTCAGGGTTTCACTCTTGATTGGTCTCACCAATCAGGACTCATACCACTTTTTATTTGCATTAGATACTTCAAAAGTTTTATTTTATATTAAACAATTGGCAATAACTGATGAAGTTTGTGGTTGGGATATTGCGTGCATTTCCATTTTGTTTGAGAAATGGTTCGATCGTGAAAGCCAACCTTTTTTATTTCGATCGCGCTGATCGCATTTTTTTGCCTCAATTTTATATTTCCCCCTTCGCTTTGCCTAGTTGAGCTTGCTGCTTTACGATATCTTTAATATCTATCTCGTTTGTATAACAAAATAAGTGTAAATAACACAGAGAAAATACTGAGCTTTTTAAATTACCTATGTATTGTGATGTAGAGGGAAATTACTCTTGACAATTTTACAAATTTGCGCTGTGGCTTCCCGGTGAAATTTTTGCGTCTAAAGCTTTTTTGGCCAAGCGGGTTGCATAAACGGTGAGGGCGATGGTGGCCAGCAAACCAATGCCGTACAGAACCCACTCAGCAGTAGTGCGCGATCGCCCTTGTGCTCCTATTGCAGCCAAACTGCCCGCTAGGGAACCGATATAAACATACATCACGGTTCCGGGAATCATGCCTATCCAAGAGGCGAAAAAATAGTCTCTGAGAGACACCTGCGTGACTCCAAAAGCATAGTTAAGCAAATTAAACGGAAAAATTGGCGAAAGTCGCGTCAGTAGTACAATTTTCCATCCTTCTGAAGCAACTGCGGAGTCGATCGCCTGAAATTTTTGATTACCTTCTATCTGTTTGGAAACCCAATCGCGAATTAAATACCTACCTATTAAAAAAGCGCAAGTTGCGCCCAAAACCGACCCGACGGAAACGCAAACCGTACCGCCAACGACTCCGAACAAAACCCCAGAACCGAGAGTCAGCAAGGAACCGGGAATAAATAAAACTGTTGCGACAATGTAAATTAGAATAAAAGCTGCCGGGCCCCAAGGGCCAAGATGGGCGATCGACTCCAGCCCATTTTTGAGAATCCCTTGAAAATTGAAAAACTTTCCCGCCACAATCAAAGCCACAACCAAACCAATCCCTAAAAACAGCTTCCACCTGTTGGATGGCGGCGGATTTTTGTCATCGGGCGATCGCAAATCACTCATTACCTAAACTCCTCAGTCTAAATTGCTTGCAACTTGGGGACACGACACAGCGCCGTGTCCCGAATTTCACAGAATTGAAAACTGCTATCAGCGCAAATTTTCCCTTAAATCAAATCAAAGTACCGCCGCAGCTAGAACCGCTACCCGCCGTACAACCGTAACAATAAGCAGCAGTTTGCACCTCTGGAATTACATCTAAAGTACCAGATTCCAGCAATTTAGCAACAGTTATCCTTTCCCCAGTGCCAGTTTTCGCCGGCAGATTTTCCATCTGGTTAAAATCGCAGTCGTAGACATTGCCCAAATAGTCGATCGACAATTCATTGCGGCACATTAAATGTTCCAAAGTACCGGGATTAAAATTATTCTCCAAAAACCCCAGATAAGGCTTGTGCAGTTTTTTGTGTTCCAAATGAAACTTAGTCCGTCCCACAGGCAAATTAGTAATCGCGAACAATTGATTAAAACAAATCCCAAAATGTTCCGCCAAATAAACCTGATAATCTTGCTGCAACTTGCCCTGTTCCGCCGTCAGCGAAAAGTTATCTGTGGTCGGTACTTGCGGATTGTACACCAAATCCAGAATCAAATTGGGGTTTTTCCCGTATCCCAACTGATTCAGCTTTTGCAGCGCGCGAATCGAACTGTCAAAAACACCGCTGCCGCGCATTTTGTCAACATTGTCAGCTTGGTAACAGGGAAGCGACGCCACAATTCTGAGTTGGTGTTGCGCGCAGTATTCGGGAATATCTTCAAAGCCTTTCTCAAAATAAATCGTCAAATTAGAACGAACAATGACCTCTTTACCTGTCGCCCTTGCAGCTTGGGCCAGCGGTTTAAAACCGTAAAGCATCTCGGGAGCACCGCCCGTGAGGTCAACAGTTTTAATTTGAGGAAAACGGCGAATGATTTCGATTAATTGTTCGCATATTTCCGGGGAAAGTTCTTCGGTTCGTGTGGGGCTAGCTTCTACGTGGCAGTGACTGCAAGCGAGATTGCAGCGTTTCCCTAGATTAATTTGTAAGACTGTAATTTGCTTTTTAGTTAAAGCTGAGTTGAGTTTATTTTTGAAAGGCGTGAGTGCTGTCTGAATCATGTGCTAAATTTTTTAGTCTGTACTCGCAACGAATGTAGAGGCATTCCGGGGAACGCCTCTGATAATTTAGCACAAATTCTTTGGATGCGACAGCGACAAATTGGAATTATTCACTACAAAGCCTCGGCGGTTAGAAACCGCGGCTACACAAGCAAAGTCTGCCTCCGCAGACTGAATAGAAATTCTTGATTATTCAACCCGCGCAGGCGCGTGAGTGTTTCTGTAGTCGCGATTTCAATCGCCGGGTAATTCTACAACTCACATCATTTTCGCTTACACTCAGATAGGTCGAATAGGTCTTACTTTAGAGAGTCAACTAATTTTTCAACTCGTGCTTTAATTTCACCTCGAACGCGGTGAAAAGTTTCGATTGGTTGTCCGTCAGGATCGTCGAGTTGCCAATCTTCAAATACTTCTCGCAAAACCCATGCTTCGGGTAAATTAACGCCGCAGCCGCACAGAGAAATTACTGCGTCGTAGTCTTCGGCATTGAATTCGCTTAATGCGTTAGATTTTTGGTCGGTGATATCGATGCCAATTTCTGACATGACTTGAATTGCTGTCGGATGAACTCTGCTTGATTCTAAACCGGAACTGGTGACGGAAATTTTGTCTTTGCCGATGGTTTTAGCGAATCCTTCTGCCATTTGCGATCGGCAGGAGTTTCTTTTGCACACGAACATTACTTTTTTCATGGTTTTGGTTAGTTGTGAGTTGTTAGTTTTTAGCCTCGGCGGTTAGAAACCGCGGCTACACAACCGAAGTCCACCTCCGTGGACTGAAGAGAAATCCTTGATTCTTCAACCCGCAGAGGCGGGTTTTGTCTGTGTAGCCGCGATTTCAATCGCCGGGTGATTTCAATCGCCGGGTGATTTTAATCGCCGGGTGTTTCAAGGGCGCGATTTGCTAGGGCGATCGCCTCCTTAGCCGCTTGTTCCTTGCGTTCGCTGTGGCGATCAGTCAAATAGTCCGTTTGCTCCCGCAACAGCAAGGTAAACTTATACAATTCCTCCATTACGTCGATCGCGCGATCGCGAAAAGGAGAATCCTTCATCGTCCCATCATCATGAAACTCCTGATAAGCCTTAGCAACCGAAGACTGATTAGGAATCGTAAACATCCGCATCCAGCGGCCCAAAATCCTCAAAGTATTCACAGCATTAAAAGACTGCGAACCGCCGCTAACCTGCATCACCGCCAAAGTGCGACCTTGAGTCGGTCTCACAGCCCCAATACTTAAAGGAATCCAGTCAATTTGATTTTTGAGAATGCCCGTAATATTGCCGTGCATTTCTGGACTAGACCACACTTGACCCTCCGACCAAAGACTCAATTCCCGCAATTCCTGAACCTTCGGATGAGTATCGGGAACGCTACCGTAAATCGGCAATTCTAGAGGATGGAAAAACCGAACTTCGGCACCGAAACCCTCAATAATGCGAGCCGATTCTTCTGCCAACAAGCGGCTGTAAGAACGCTCTCGCAAAGAGCCGTATAAAAACAAAATCCTCGGTTTGTGCGTGAAATTTCCCATAATGCTTTCAATTAAAATCCCGAAATCCGTTAGATATTTGTCGGTAAACAGCGACTGCTAACTGTGCGCCCCAAATCGGAGCAACCCAGTAAACCCAGTGGTGTTCCCAAATGTCGCCAATTAATGCTGGCCCGAGCGATCGCGCCGGATTCATGCTCGCTCCGGTAATCGGCCCCATAAATGCAGCTTCCAAGCCTACAGTCAAGCCAATTGCTATCCCCGCAAAACCGATATGAGCGCGCCTGTCAAGCCCCGAACCCAGAATCACAAACATCAGGATAAAAGTTAGAACGGTTTCTAAAATTAGAGTCTGCAACCAATTCCCGTTAAGAGGGATTGTTGCACCCAGATTTGCTACTTTTCCTAAGGTAATTAGCAGGATTGCCGAAGCTGCGATCGCCCCCGCACATTGCGCCAAAATGTAAGGCAAAACTTTGTATTTTGGGAAAAAACCGCTCGCCCAAAATCCTAACGTTACGGCTGGGTTAAAATGCGCGCCGCTGATATGCCCGATCGCATAAATCATCGCGGCTACAACTGCACCAAACACAAAACTAACGCCTAAATGAGTTACAGAACCACCGCTAATTTTGTTAACCATCACAGCGCCGGTACCTGCAAAAACTAGAATAAACGTGCCGAGGCATTCGGCGAGTGCTTCTCGCCTGCAATCTCGATTTTCGCTAAAAGCTAACTTCTTTGCTGTTGCACCCATTACTCTCAACTCATTCGTTCAAAACTATCATATCAAGAATAATTGATGTGTCAAGTCTCTGGGTTCGTAGTGAGGACTTTAGTCCGCATCAAGACAGGACTTCAGTCCTCACTACAAACCAATAGCAGTTACTTTACTGGAGATGATATTACTCATTAAGAAATGTTGATGGGTCAACCCTAGTCAGCACAAGGGCGCGCCGGCAGCATCTGGCTGAAGTACCGATACTCGGCGAGGTACTGTTCCAGGGCGACAAACTGAGCTAAATTGAGGCTGTAGTAGACCCAGCGACTTTCTTGGCGGCTGCGGACTAAACCAGCTTCTTTTAGGGTTTTGAGGTGGAAAGAGAGTTTAGACTGAGGGACTCCCAGCCGATCGCACAAATCGCAAACGCACAACTCCTGTTCCCGCAGCAACTCCAAAATCTGAATCCGCAGGGGGTCAGAAAGAGCGTGAAAGCCAGCGGAGACCAGTTTTTGCTCAATTGGGGGCTGTGGAATGCGATCGGGCTTGGCTGTCGAATTTTTAAGCATCAATTATTTTGAAAAAATCCATACAAAACATCATACTTTTTCAAGCTTCATCCCAGAAGATTGGTGCATTTAGCATCGAGAGATCCTTCCGACAGAATATTACTTAGGAGTCTGTACCCGCGCGGGCACATCAGTGAGTCCAGCCTTTTGCATCAGCGAAATCACCCCTATAGATAAAATTCCCCCAACAATTGCCCCAACAACTACCAGGATGATAAAGACTTTTTGCAGAGTTTTTTTAGTAGCTGGGTGGTACTGTCTCGGCACTTCTTGACCTTGCTCGTCAACTTCTTGCTCCAAGGGGTCTAGCGGATTGGAGGGATTTGAGTTAAAAGGATTGGGTGCTTGATTCATGGCTGGCTTTGGTTAAATAAAGGATATCAACAACTATTTTAACTTGCGATTTGCACGCAGCAGCTTAAATAATACATTCTGGCTTCACTCAAGACTCGATAAAATTTATTAAGATTCCGATAATTTTACCAACATTATTGATAAAGTATTCGTCAGTATCAATCTCGATCGCAATTCCTTCTAATTTGAAAAATTTCCAAATACTCCCAGTTGTGACCACTCCATAAATTATCTGAATGTCATTTTCTTGACGCTGGTTAAATATTTGGGCTGCGATGGTTTCTGCCATGCACTGCCCTAAGCCGGATTGAATATTATCATTTTTTGCTTCAACCA
>JAYUGZ010000749.1:0-1241 GCA_043767465.1 Cyanobacteriota bacterium | reverse complement strand
TGGCATAGCTGGAACTGCAAATAATTATTGTTAGTTGAGAAAAGAACGGACTGTAGCGATCGCCAAATTCAGATCCAGCGGCTTGCTCAAATAAGCAGAAGCGCCAGCTTCCAAACATCGATCGCAATCGCCAGCCATCGCCATCGCCGTCACCGCAATCATCGGTACCGACTCCCAGACAGGATTTGCTTTGACTCGGCGCATCAACTCAAAGCCGTCAACATCGGGTAACTGAATGTCCATCAAGATCAAATCCGGCAGCAACTCCGGCGCAGCAGAGGCGGCATGGATGCGATCGAGCATCGACGAACCATCCGGGATAATCTCTACCGCGTAGCCCTCCAATTCCATCACCTCCGAAATTAACATTTGGTTAAAAGGCTGGTCTTCCACCACCAAAATCCGCTTGCTGCCAATTGGTAATGCGATCGCAGAAGCAGGAACTAACTTAGCATCCAAAGCACAAGCAGCAAAGCTGCCCAACTCTTGACGCATCTCAGTCAAAGGCAGCCAAACGCGGAACAGACTACCGCGATCGCAAACAGATTGAAAAGAAACAGTTCCGCCGTGCAATTCCGCCAGACGCTTAGTCAAAGCCAAACCCAAACCCGTGCCTTCGTGGCGCCTAGTCAGGGAAGAATCCACTTGTTGAAAAGGTCGAAATAGCAAGTGCCAGCGGTCTTTAGGAATGCCGATACCCGAGTCTTTCACCTCAAGACAAAAATAAGGAGTGCTGGCATTTACAGGAGAACAATCAGGGCGATAGTCGCCCTTCATTTCGCTGCCGTAGGCGAGACGCCCGCTAAGTTTAACTTGTCCCCGTTCTGGGGTAAATTTGATGGCATTGGAAAGTAAATTAATCACAATTTGTCGCACTCGCCGTTCGTCTAGCAAAACTTTAGTAATGCGGTAATCGAGTTCTAAAGACAAAGCGATCCGCTTTTTGTCCGCCCGCGGCTGAATCATTTTCAGACAGTCTGTGGCGAGTTCGTGAACGCGCACCGACTGCAAATTTAGTTCTACTTTCCCCGCTTCAATTTTAGAAAGATCGAGAATATCGTTAATTAGCTGCAACAAGTGCTGACCGCTTTTTTCGATCAGTTCTACATAGTTGATTTGTCGATCGCTCAACTGTCCGGCTGTTTGCCGCAGCAGCAAGTCAGAAAAGCCGAGAATGCTGTTGAGAGGTGTCCGCAATTCGTGGGACATCGAGGCTAAAAACTCGGATTTTAACTGAGAAG
>JAYUGZ010000748.1:0-3348 GCA_043767465.1 Cyanobacteriota bacterium | reverse complement strand
AGATTTGCAAAAAATCGTCATAACTGGGGCTAAGAATACTGAAGAAAGGGCTTGGCTGGGAGACGTGTCGTGCGTCCCGTTGCAACAGTCAGTTGCCGACTTAGATGTTGCTTTTAAGAACTTTTTCAACTCCTGCAAAGGAAAGAGAAAAGGACGTAAAGTTGGATATCCCAAGTTCAAGAAACGAACCAGCAGTCAATCGGCGCGTTTTAGAATTGGAGGGTTTTCAATCAAAGGTGATGGAGTTTATCTAGCAAAGATTGGAATTGTCAATCCAATATCGCCCGTGAGAGTTGTCATCTGAACCGAGTTCTGTCACTGTAATCAAGGATTGTGCGAATCGTTATTTCCTGAGTTTTGTAGTAGAAATTCAACCCATTACATCTGAGGCTAAAAACCCCAGCATCGGAATCGATTTAGGAATCAAAACCTTTGCCGTAATGAGCAATGGCGAGAAAGCCGAAAGTCCTAGCTACAAAAAGTTAGACCGGAAAGTTCGCAAACTACAGCGCAAGTTAGCCCGCCAGCCCAAAGATTCCAAGAGAAGGAATGTAACTCGCATTAGAATCGCCAAGCTGCACAATAAAATTGCGGACACCCGTAAAGACTTTCTGTACAAATTGTCAACCAAAATAATCAACGAAAACCAAGTGATTATTTTGGAAGACCTTAACGTATTGGGCATGGTCAAGAACCGGAAGCTTTCACTCTTCAATTAGCCAGCAAGGATGGTACGAATTCCGATCTTTGTGCGAAGCCAAGTCGGAGAAGTTTGGTAGGGAATTCAAGATTATTAGTCGATGGGAACCTACTAGCCAGATATGTTCAGATTGTGGTTTTAAATGGGGCAAAATTGATTTATCTATCCGCTCAGTGCTTTGTTTGAATTGTGGCACCCAGCAAGATAGAGATGAAAATGCAGCTAGAAATATAGAACAAGTCGGGATGGGGAATCGCCACGACTCTAAATGGGCGCAGAGGGATTGTCAGACTATTTCGGTAGCAGAACCCGATGAAGCGTCAAGAATCACCGCTGATGAGAGCACGGTGAGTATTTCAAATCCGGAATCACGGCCAAGCTGTCGAAGAACGTACTCAGATACCTTCTAGCAAGACAACATAAATATCATGGCACTGAAACCCGAGGCTTATTTTGGGGTGACAGATCACGCAACTATTGAAATTTCTCAAGACAGTTTTCGTTCTGTCCTCGGTCAAATAGAAGCTGAACTCCTCTGTAGCGACACCTACAGTCACGCTCTAGCTAGCTTGCAAACTATGTTGGGCGAAGCCGCCTCCGCTGCCGAAATTTTAATTAGAGCAGTTAGCAGAGAAGCCGTCAAGCTCGCATTTGACCGGTTTCCCAAACAAAACAAAATTGAACCGCAAGTAGCCGAAGAGAGTTTTGTTGCTGTAAGTCCCGCCATTGGGATGGTGACAGAATTTAGAGAATTGGAGCCGCCAGTAGCTGATCCTGTCTTCTATTGGCGCAGCGCTACTTTGGAAGCGCCCTCCAAAGCCGAGTCGGACACTGAAAATGTCGATCGAGACAATAACACTTCCGAAGAAAACCAACCAGCGCCTAAAGACGAAAGTCAAGTCGAGCCGGCTGCACCTGCAACTGCGATCGCTCCCGCAAAATCCTTCCCCGGGTTCGGTTTGCCCAAGAAGCCGAAAAAACTCACCCCCGAAGAAGAAGCAGCCATAGCAGTTCAACAGCGAGAAGAGTGCCTGCGGGAGTTGGGTAGAGAATTGCGAAAAGGACGGCAAATTCGCGGACTCTCCCTCCAGCAACTTCACAGTCAAACTCTCGTGCCGCTGCACCACATCGATTCGATCGAAAATGGGGAAATCGAGAAATTGCCGCAAGATATTTACGTTAGAGGTTTTATCCGCAGGCTGGGCGACGCCTTGGGACTAGACGGCATCGCGATGGCGAATGCTTTGCCCACACCTGCTCCCAGCCCAATTCCCGGCACGTATTTGTCTGTTTATGACTCCGAGTCAGTCGAAGGCTTTCAAATGCGTCCGGTGCATTTGTACCTCGGCTACACCGCTTTGATGGCTGGGGCTTTAGGGGGTTTGGGTTGGCTGTCCCAGCAACCCGTGGTGCCAGCACAGGCAGTACCTCCAACGCAGGTGACGCCGCCGGCTTCAGTTGCACCGGCTCAGAAGACCCCAGAAAAAGCACCTCAACCGGGTTTGAAGAAGTCTACCACTCACGGGGGAATGATTATGGGGGCTGACATGGCGCCGCCGGAGGTGATTTTTGGTTAGAGTTGATCGGGCGAGAGTCGATCGATGGGCAACACTCAAGACGCAGGTGAACTCAGAAACCAGGTTTCCGAGTTCATCCGCATACTGATACTTGGTTAAATCAGTTGTGGAGATCGATCGCCCTTCAGATTTTAGTTCAATCTCCAATCTTCATCTGTGGAGTCAAATCTCAAATTGCTCAGCCGTACACCCGCCGTGAATCTTCAACTGGATCAGGAAACCGGATATCTGCGATAAACTATCTATCTTACCCGTCCTCAAAGAGGTTTCCGATAAGATGAGTTCCCCAGCCACCGCTGCTCCCTCCCATCTCGATCCCCTATCGACTCAGCCTCCAACTGTCACGAGTTTGGCCGCACCAGACAGTGCTTTGGTAACGGCTGCTCAACTGCCGCCAAAATCTTGGACAATCGAAGATAGCGAGAAACTGTACCGCATTCAAGGTTGGGGCGAGCCCTATTTTTCGATCAATGCCGCCGGTCACGTTACAGTGTCTCCCAAGGGCGATCGTGGCGGTTCCCTCGACTTGTGCGAACTGGTAGAATCCCTCAAACAGCGAAATTTGGCTTTGCCTCTGCTGATTCGATTTGCGGATATTTTGGAAGATCGGATCGATCGCCTAAATTCATGTTTTGCCAGAGCGATCGCCCGCTACAATTACAAAAATGTCTATCGGGGTGTCTTTCCAGTCAAATTCAACCAGCACCGACAATTAATTCAAGATTTGGTGCGTTTCGGTCAACCCCATCACTTCGGACTAGAAGCAGGCTCGAAACCAGAATTAATGATCGCTTTGGCCACATTAAAAACCCCAGGCGCTTTGTTGATTTGCAACGGTTATAAAGACCGCGAATACATAGAAACCGCAATTTTAGCGCAGCGGCTAGGGCAAACTTCCGTAATTGTGCTGGAGCAAATTGAGGAAGTAGAACTCGCCATCGCAGCAAGCAAAGCATTAGGAATTAAACCGATTTTGGGAGTGCGAGCCAAGCTCACTACCAAAGGCGTTGGCCGCTGGGGAGGTTCCACGGGCGATCGGGCAAAATTTGGCTTGACAATTCCTGAAATTAT
>JAYUGZ010000747.1:0-3351 GCA_043767465.1 Cyanobacteriota bacterium | reverse complement strand
ACCAACTCCGACACCAACTCCGACACCAACTCCGACACCAACTCCGACACCAACTCCAACTCCGCAGCAACCTGACGATCCAGATTGCATTTGCGCGCAAATTACCTTACCCCGAATCAGTCCTCTTCAAGGTTTCAATCTTGTTCAAAACAATTTGGTTGGTGTGGATACAAACGACATCCTCACTGGTGGCAGTGGTGCCGACGGCATCAACGGTTTGGGCGGAGACGACGTGCTTGTGGGTTTGGCGGGGAACGACAACCTATTTGGCGGATTGATCAGCAACACTCCCGTTGGCCCTTCTGTCGATCGCGACTTGCTGTTGGGCGGCAGAGGCGACGACTACCTCAACGGTCAAGCTGGCTACGACACCCTCTTTGGGGGTCAGGGCAACGACGCTGCTTTTGGTGGCAAAGATGACGACCTAATCTGGGGTGGACTCGGTTCTGACACCCTTGTGGGCGAAGAGGGAAATGACAGTCTCTACGGCGGTACTAACAGCGAATCCGATCGCGATCGCGGCGGCAACGACTTGTTATTCGGTGCCAAGGGCAATGACTACCTCAGCGGTCAGGATGGCTCTGATACGCTTTCTGGCGGTGATGGCAACGATACTGCCCGTGGCGGCAAGGGCAACGACGTAATTTTAGGCGACTCGGGCAACGACTTGCTGTTGGGAGACCAAGGCAATGACTCTATCTGTGGCGGCGATGGGGATGATACGGTGTATGGGGATATTGGCAGCCCGTTGCCTGTCGGTGTTGCTGGCGGTCAAGACCAAGTGTGTGGCGGTGCTGGCAATGACCTGTTGTTCGGTAATGAAGGCAGCGATACGATCGACGGCGATGCTGGCAACGATACGATTTTGGGCGGTAAAGACAATGACAGCTTGCTCGGCGGTGCTGGGGATGACGTGTTGATTGGTGATGAGGGCAGCGATACTTTGGTCGGCGGCAGCGGACGCGATTTATTTGTCTTGACATCCGGGCAAGGAAGTGATATTGTGTCTGACTTTAGGAAAGGAGAAGATTTGCTGAGTTTAGCGGGTGGTTTGACCTTTTCTCAACTGAGCATTAGCCAAGGCAATGGCGCAACCTTAATCAACATTGGGAATTCTGGGCAACTCTTGGCAGTTTTGAATGGGGTGCAAGCAAGTACGATCGCCCAGTCCGATTTTGTTCAACTTTTGCGGCTCGGTAGCTGAGCCGAAAACGCTGTAGGTTGAGCTAATCAAAATCAATCTACTGCTCTTGAACTGCGATCGGGCTGGCATCGCAATCAGCCTTTGGGCGGTCGAAATGCCACCCCACCAGACGATTTATAGCCTTTCGAGCGAAAGATTCGCGAACGGCATAGGCCTCCGTGGCCTCCGTGGCCTCCGTGGCCTCCGTGGGCTCCGTGGGCATAGGGCTATCCTCACCACGCTTGAGAACCGCTATATGTGTTTTTGATTTTCTCAGGCTCAGTAACAATGTTGTTGTCTAATTTGCGCAACAGAATTGGCGGATAATTGTTCTAATAAAAAACAGCTTTCAAATAAATTAGGAGCGATAAATAGTTCTCAAAAAACGCCGCTAAAAAAACACTCTGAAAAAACCGCTTTAAAAAAAGATGTGAAAAAAATGCGAACAAAAAGGTGGCGAACAGGTGAATAAAAGTTTCCCGCAAAAAATAGCTCTGCGCAAAGGCGACAAAATCAAGTATAATCGTATTGCGAAATTGAGTCGCAGTGCTGAAATACTGTTGAATAAACTAAATTTATTGAAATAAACAGGTGCAAATTGAGGAGAGAAGGCGTACCCAAATTGACTAAACATTTGCTGATCGGTTCCACAAAAGCTTACAGCGGCAAGTCCGCGATCGCCCTCGGGATGGCACTCGCACTCCGAGCACAAGGACTCGCCGTCGCCTACGGCAAACCTCTGGGAACCTGTTTCAGCTCGGAGGGAGCTGGATCCCAGGAGGAAGACGTGCGGTTCGCGATCGAGACGCTGAAGCTCTCAGAAAGTCAGATGCCGTCAACTCTGCTGTCTTTGGACGAAGAGACGGTTCACAAGCGCTTGCGCGGGGAAGACAAGACAGATTACCGCCAGTCTCTGGCGCAATATTTGCAAGCCCCCAGCGGAGACTTGGTGCTATTAGAAGGCCCGGCTAATTTGGAGGAAGGCAGTCTGTTTGACTTGTCTTTGGCTCAAGTCGCTGAGGCTGTTGATGCCTCTGTGCTGCTGGTCGTCCGCCCGATCGATCTTTATGTAGACGATTTGCTGTCGGCGAAGCGGCGTTTGGGTTCCCGGTTGGCTGGCGTTGTACTCAACGACGTTCCCTCCGACAAACTCGAATCGATCACGGGGACTGTGCGGCCTTTTCTGGAGCGTCGCGGCATTCCAGTTTTGGGAATGCTACCGAGAAGCGCTTTGCTGCGCAGTGTCAGCGTCAAAGAATTGGTGCACCAATTGAAAGCTGATGTGCTCTGCCGTCGAGACCGTTTGGACTTGATGGTGGAAACCTTGACAATTGGTGCGATGAATGTTAGCTCAGCTATGAAGTATTTCCGCAAAGCCAGAAATATGGCGGTAGTCACCGGGGGCGATCGCACCGACATTCAGCTAGCGGCTCTCGAAAGCTCGACTCAGTGCTTAATTCTCACAGGCCACTTGCCTCCTTCTCCCCTGGTGATCGGCAGGGCCGAAGAAATGGAAATTCCTGTTTTGTCTGTTGATTTGGATACCTTAACCACAGTGGAAATTATCGACAGCACCTTTGGTAGCGTGCGCCTGCACGAACGCATCAAAGTGGAATGCGTTACTCAGCTAATGGCAGAACACTTTGACCTCAAGGGCATGATGGTATCCTTAGGTTTGGGCGATCGAGTCCATTAAGCAGACAGCCGGAACTCAGCGAAGAAGCTATTCGGCAGAGCAAAGAAGGCAAAGAGATTTTTTTGTTTTATAAATAAAAATAAAAAATCTTAAATTCTCAATTTTTCTGGAATTCTACCTTCAGACATTCTGCCTTCTGGCTTCCTCAAATCTCCCCATTTCTGGTCAAATACCGTAAATCAGCAATTCTTAACTTCTTTTTGGTGGCAATGGCTGGCCAGTCTGCTAGAATCCACAACGTAGTTTTATTTAATTTAATAAATTCTTTGAGTCAATCAATTGAGCTACCCAGAGTTGATGATTTTTTACAAGAACTTGCGGCGATCCAGCAAACCAGCTCCAAGCGAGTTGCTCTTTTGGGTTCTCGCCACGTTCCTATTACCCACCAGCAGCTAATTGAGATGCTGAGCTATGCCTTAGTTCTGGGAGGCAACCAGCTCATCACATCGGGGGCTACAGGCACCAATTCAGC
>JAYUGZ010000746.1:0-3352 GCA_043767465.1 Cyanobacteriota bacterium | reverse complement strand
CCTTGATAAATCTCGTTTTTACGCCTAGTCCAGATCCCCCTAAATCCCCCTTAAGAAGGGGGACTTTGAGAAGACTCTTGTCCCCCCCTTCTTAAGGGGGGCGCCAGGGAGATCTAGATTTAATAGTCAAACAGCAGTCTATGACTGGGTTTGACGTTAAGTTGACACGAAGAAGGGCACGGCGCCGTGTCCCTACTCCCCGCGCTGGACACGGCAATGCCGTGTCCCTACAGATATGGCTCAAAATATCAGCTCTTTTTTGTGACCCGATCGATTTTCCAGGCACAATTCGGTGGCCGCAGCCGCCGGTACTGGCTTGCTAAAGAAGTAACCCTGACCCATCTCGCACTGCAACGACTGCAAAAATTCCAACTGTTCTGCTGTTTCCACTCCCTCGGCAATCACCTGTAAATTCAAGCCCTGTCCCAGGGCGATCGCCAGTTTCACAATAGTAGCGCCGCTGCTGCCGTCCTGCAAATCTGCCACGAAGGATTTGTCTATTTTTAAATTATTTAGCGGAAAGTTTTTCAGAGACCACAGCGAAGAATAACCGGTGCCAAAATCGTCGAGAGAAATGTGAATTCCCATTTCCTGCAAATGCTGCAATACCGACACCGTAAAATTCACATCTGTCATCGCAATTGTCTCGGTAATTTCTATTTCTAAATACTCGGGATTTAACTCGGTTTCTGACAAAATTTCCGCGATGGTTTGTACCGTGTTAGGTTGCAGAAACTGGCGGCCGGATAAATTCACAGCTATCCGCATCGGCGGCAATCCCATTAACTGCCACGCTCGATTTTGGAAGCAAGCAGTCCGCATCACCCATTCGTCAATTTGGCAGATAAATCCTGTTTCCTCAGCTAAGGGAATAAATCGATCGGGAGCAATCAAACCGCGTTCGGGATGCAGCCAGCGAATCAGAGCTTCCATGCCGACTATTTTGCCAGTATTTAAGTTTATTTGCGGTTGATAGTGCAGCACAAACTCGGATTTTTTTAGAGCTTTGTAAAGCTGATTTTCTAAGTTAAGTTCTTCGGAAACTTGACTGCCGATCGCCCGCGTGTAAAACTGATAATTATTCCGACCTCTCTGTTTAGCTTTGTACATCGCAGCATCAGCATTTTTCAGCAAAGTTTCTGCATCTTCTCCGTCGTAAGGAGCCAAAGCAATTCCCAAGCTCGCCTTAGTATAAAGTTCCAGGCCGTCAAAATCAAAAGGAGTGCTTAAACTCTGGATAATTTGCTGGCACACCTTGGTGGCGTCCTCAGGGCTGTTGACATTGTACAGCAGCACAGTAAATTCATCCCCGCCCCAACGCGCGATCGAATCCCCCACGCGCAAACAGTTAGTCAAACGCCGAGATACACCTTGCAGCAACAAATCGCCTACTGCGTGACCGAGAGTATCGTTAACATTTTTAAATCTGTCCAAATCTAGAAATATTACCCCCAGCATTTCTGCGTTTTGGTGAGCGCTAGCTAAAGCTAAAGACAGCCTTTCATTAAACAGCAATCTATTAGGTAAACCGGTTAATTGGTCGTGAGAAGCTTGATGTCGGATCATCGCCTCGACGCGCCTCTGCATTGCAGCCATGTACAGGTGAGTTCCTAATGATTTTGCTAGCTTCTGTTCCTCGCCGCTCCACTTTTGAGCTTCGCCGATTTTGATTTCTTTCCAAGCTGCAAAGGACTGCCGGGGACGATCGCTCCTGGCGTCGGAACTGCAATGGCCCGCCCACAAAATTTCGGTTTCTATAGGGCTGCGAAAAACGGTGAGACAGCCGATGCACTGTTGGCGGTATTGCAGGGGGACTGCCAAAATTGACGCAATGGAAGCTGCGAGAAAATTGGCCGATAAAGATTTGAGTTCAGCTTCTTTAGAAATATCGGAAATCGCGTACAAGTGCGGTACGATTAAATTGGAAATATTTGTGTCAATTGAACTGTAATGCTGGGAATATAGATTTTGAAAAATACCTAATTGGCTGGTATTATCGGCAATTTTGGCTCGCTCGTCTTCGTTGGCAAACCCCATGATGTGCTGCCAAAACGAGCCCAGTTCAATGTCGGCGTCCGCAGGCTGCTGGCCGCAGGTATAAAGTTTAGCCGGCCGATCGCCAAACTCGGCTGCAATGTACAGTCGCCCTCCCGAACCGCCCAAATGCTTGACAGTTTGTTCGAGAACTGATTGCCGAATTTCGTTTAGTTCCAGAGGAGAGTGCAGCAAACTGCTAATTTGGTTGACAACGGCTTCGTCATGCGCTTGCTGTCGGGCTTGACTGAGGAGAAAAGATTGGGCGATCGCAATTGAAAGTTGATCGACAAGCAACTGCACCATTTTCAATTCTCGATCGCTAAACCGTTTCGGCTGCGTGTGGTGACAGGCCAACAGCCCCCAAAGCTGATTTTGATGCAAAATCGGCACTGTCAGAGAAGAACGCGCCCCCATAGCCTTGAGATATTCAGCGTGACAGGAGTCCACGCCAGAATAGCGAATATCTTCAACTGCTAAAGTTTTGCCGGTTTCTGGACAATCTAACCGATTAATTGTTTGATGCTTCAATTGGACATCTATAATCACTCGCTGCCGCGCTTTGACAAACATTTCGCGGGCACTTTTGGGAATATCGTCTGCTGGAAAGCGCAAACCCAACAGAGATGGCAAGTTTTTGCCATTAATGGATTCAGCAATGACCTCGCCGCTACCGTCGGCTTCAAAGCGATAAACTTTTACGCGATCGTTCCCTAAAAAGCTGCGGATTTCTCGGGCCGTTGTCGTCAAAATCTCTTGCAGTTCTAAAGAGTTGCGGATGCGATTGGTAATTCGATTGAGTAAAATTTCTTGTTCTAGAGTCGATCTTGACATTTGTCTAACTTTTCGGCGGGCCATCCCTTTTAATCTCCAGGGCTGTTGACAGCATTTTTTGAGAGCCACTGTACTAACTCACCCAGTATTATAGACTACAACACTTTCGCTGCGTTTGTGGGATTTACCCAAGCCGCCGAGAATCAGGACTTGCATTCCTGAGTACAAACTAATTGGAGGGCATCCACAAAATGGGTTGACTCTCCCAACATTCTGCACTAAGAGCCAGAATGCTGCGAGAGTCAACCCGGTCGATCGGTATTTATACTCGGAAATATGTCGTTAAACCGACTCCCAAATTTCCCGAATTCTGTCCGGCAAAAAGCCCGCTATTTCCTGAATTCGCTCCTGGGACAACTCATCCTTCGTTGCTGAAAATACACCGGCGATCGCAGTTTCCGGTTCTACTCCCGAAGGAAGTGAGCCTTCTAGTTCCACCCTCCGTGCAAACAAATTGCCATCGATCCCCAAAGGTGCAGGCCCG
>JAYUGZ010000745.1:0-3355 GCA_043767465.1 Cyanobacteriota bacterium | reverse complement strand
GGCATTTCCGGGGCCGCAAAGTCCTCGTCTACAAGATGAAGCCGAAAAAGAAAACTCGGAAGAAAAAAGGGCACCGTCAAGAAACAACTCGGTTTATGATTGACTCTATTACCGTCAATGGTGTTGTTTTGGCATCGAGAGATTTAACTCAAGAAGTTGTTGAAACTCCCCAAACTGGCGAAATTGAATCAGAATAAACAGTAGTAAATACAGTTGAGGATACTATGGCCCACAAGAAAGGTACAGGCAGCACGCGCAACGGTCGCGATTCTAATTCCCAGCGTTTGGGTGTCAAAAAGTACGGCGGTCAAGTCGTCAAAGCTGGCAACATTTTGATTCGTCAACGCGGCACGAAGGTTCACCCCGGTAATAATGTTGGTATCGGCAGAGATGATACTTTGTTTGCCATGATTGATGGTGTGGTGACTTTTGAAAGAAAGGGCAAAACTCGCAAGAAACTCAGCGTTTATCCTGCGGTTGCAACTGTGGTTGCACCTGTGGCTGAAGCTGTCGCAGTTTAATTTTATGCGTTCCTGGGTTTTGCCTGGGAACTCATATAATTCCTCGTTCCTAGGCTCTGCCTGGGAACACATATCTAGAGGCTCTGCCTCGTCGGCACAGGATTAGGGAGGCAGAGCCTCCGGATCAGCATTACCAGGCAGAGCCTGGTAACGAGTATAAACTTTAGTCCTTGGATTGGGAAGGACTGAAGTCCTCACTACGAACCTGTTAGCCTCCTCCGACAATTGTCACAACTTCTAGGATGTCGCCCTGTTGTATCTTTGTGGTTTCCCAAAATTGTTTGTGCAGGATTTCGCCGTTGTACTCTACAGCTACTAAGCGCGGGTTTAATCCTAATTGTTCTAGTAATTCTGGTAACGGTATGTCGATCGCACAATTGCGATTTTCTCCGTTAACTTGCAGCTCAATTTGATTGGTCATCACTCAAATATTATCAGTTTTCAGGGCGGGTTTTGTACAAAAATTATATTTTAATATGCGATTGATCAGAACACGGGCGCGGTTGAAACCAGGTCTACACATACAAAACCCGCCTCCGCGGGTTGAATATCGGTACACTCAACCCACCCGAGAAATCGCCAATCAACCTAGGTTTTCGCCTGCAAAGCTTTCTGAGCTTTCAAATTCTGCATCCGAATCAACTGCGAGATGAAAAATTGCGTGACTAAAGTAGGCTGTTCTGCATCCATAATCGATCGCACTACGGCAACTCTTTGAGCTCCGGCGTTCAATACTTCATCGAGGTTGTTGATATCAATTGAGCCGATCGCAAACCAAGGAATCGGAGACTTATCAGCAGCATACCGCACATAGTCCAAACCCGCCGCCGGCTTGTTGGGCTTTGTCGGAGTTTCGTACACAGGCCCAACTCCAATATAATCGGCTCCCGCATCAATCGCTCGCTGCATTTCTTCGCCATTCGTGGTCGAACTACCGATGATGCGTCCCGGGCCGAGCAACTTGCGTGCTTCGGCTACAGGCAAATCTTCCTGTCCTAAGTGTACGCCGTCGGCATCCGCTGCGATCGCCAAATCCACGCGATCGTTCACAATCAACAAAGCATCGTAGCGGTGACAAAGTTCGCAAAGTTGTCGCACATTCGCCAACTTTACGCCGTCGTCGGAGGTTTTGTCGCGGTACTGTACCAAAGTCAGCCCGCCTTGCAAAGCAGCTTCCACTACTGGTAACAAGTTGTCTCTGGGCGAAGTTACCAGGTATAACTGCGATCGAAGTAACTGCTGGTAGCGCCGGTAAGCTAGCAAATCGCTTTCGAGAGTATACACCCGATAGCGCATTTGCTTAAAAGCCTTGCCCATATTCGGATCGTAAACTTTGCCGTACTCTTCGAGTACCCGCAGAGCTTCTTCTACGCGACAGAAATTCGCCTCCAGTAGCTGCTGGATGCTCGCACGCTGCTCTTCCTGCGGGTGAGTCAAGTCCGTCCCCGGATCGGCCGGCGTATCCCTAGCGCTGCGCAATTCTGCCACGTGCCAAAAAGCCAATTCCTGGCGCAGTTGCTTGCACTCAGAGGCAAAATCGGCGCTATTGAGACCAAACCTGCACCATTCTTCAATAATTCTCAACCCTTCGCGCGATCGATCTAGATTTGCATCCAAAATCCGGCAGAGGGCTGACTGTGCCGGTAAAGTTCTGCTTTGTTTCTCGGTCATTCAGAACCACCCTTATTAAATTAATCCGACCAGTCTACCCGCTACATTCTCCCACGCCGTCAAGATTGTGGCAAAGGCGATCGACCTAATTTTGCCATCAACGGATCTAAATTTGACAAATTTTTAAGTTTTATTGAATTTGAAGAAAACAAAGCATAATGGATCAAACTTGATCAAAGTGGAATCGTTAAGCTGCATACCACACTTCGGAGGAGAGCCGTGAGGTTAGCAGGACAAAACAAAACATTAACAGCAGAAAACCCCAGCAGGCGGGTGAAATTAAACTGCGATCGCACAAACCCGACACGAAACACGGGATGCGAAATTTTGCTCAAAGATAAATTGCGTTTTTTTATGATCCTAAATTCAAAACAGAGCAAGTGCCAAAAAAGTCGTAGCTTGCGGGGCCCAACGCCATCGCCAAACAAGAGTTTAAGTTCTTGCCTGCTGCTCGTCTTTGCCAGCACAGCTTTTTACAACCCTCAAGCCTCAGCGCTCGCTGCCGAGACCGGCTCCGTGCAGCTAATTTCTCAAGCGCCAGACAGCGACATTAACATACTCTACGTGAGTTCTAGCGGTGGTAGCGACACGGCAGGTAATGGGAGCGATCGAGCTCCGTTCAAAACCCTGACTTACGCCCTCAGCGTCGCCCCGCCCAAAACAGCGATTTTGCTAGCGCCCGGTAATTATAGCGCTCAAAGCGGCGAAAAATTTCCGTTAATGCTCAGGCCCAGCGTGACTGTTCAGGGAAATCCCAGCACTCGCGGGCAGAATATTGTGATTAAAGGTGGAGGAGAGTTTATTAGTCCGACTTCGGCGGGTCAAAACATTGCGATTTTAGGCGCAGATGGGGCGGGACTCAGCGGGGTGACTGTCACGAATACCAACTATCGCGGTTACGCTTTGTGGATCGAATCGAGTTCTCCGACAGTTGTCAACAATACTTTTTTCGGGAGCACTCACGACGGCATTTCGGTAGTTGGTACTGGAAGGCCGACGATTGGCGGGAATTTTTTCTCGAAAAATGGAGCTAACGGGATGACGATTTTTGGGGATTCCCGCCCGGAAGTTCGAGATAATGTGTTTGAAGACACGGGATTTGGGGTGAATGTAGCGCAGAACGCTTCGCCTTTGTTAATCGGCAACAAAATTACTCGGAATAA
>JAYUGZ010000744.1:0-1245 GCA_043767465.1 Cyanobacteriota bacterium | reverse complement strand
ATCGCCCTTTAACAAAAGCGATCGCCCATTTTCAACAAAAACTAAGTTTGATTATTTGACAATGCCCAAAACTGAGGCAGATTCAGAGCCTGTAATTTTGCCCAAAGCAGGCGCTCTTTGAGCCTCTGCAATTTTGGGAAGCAAAAGTGCTTCCGCATAAATCCGAGGATTTACTTGAGCAATTTGGATGTAAGATTCCCTGACTTCTGCATTCACCGCGACAGTCTTGGCATCATAAACCTGCATTGCCATTTTGGGATAGAAACCAATGCCAACAATCGGGATTAAAAAGCAAAATGCGATCGCCACTTCGCGAGGTTGAGCATCAATAAACGGTGCATCACCAGGCAAAACGCAACTATTACCAAAACAAACCGCTTCGTCGAGATTGTCTCTCTGATTCTGCAAATTCAGATCCTCAAGGTCGCAAGCTGCTAATGTGCCACAGTTATAAAATAGCTGGCGCAGCATCGAGAGCAAATAAATCGGTGTCAAAATCACTCCTACCGCTGCGAGTAAGACAATTACTGCGCGGAAAGAATCGCTGTAGATATCGCTAGTTGCTACACCGACAAATACCGAAAGTTCGCTAGCAAAACCGCTCATACCCGGAAGCGCTAAGGAAGCCAGAGCACCTGCGGTAAACAAGGCAAAAACTTTGGGCATGACTTTGCCAATCTCGCCCATTTCGTCCATAACCATTGTATGGGTGCGATCGTAAGTAACGCCGGCCAGGAAAAACAATACTGAGGCGATTAAACCGTGGGAAATCATTTGCAGCAGCGCCCCGTTGATTCCCAAATCCGTGAAGGAAGCAATACCGAGGAGCACGAATCCCATGTGAGAAATCGACGAATTGGCTAGGCGGCGCTTCATGTTCGATTGGCCGAAGGAATTCAGTGCGCCGTAGATAATATTGACTACGCCGAGCACCGCCATAATCGGTGCAAAGTAAACGTGTGCTTTGGGAAGAAGTTCTAAATTGAGACGAATCAGTCCGTATCCGCCCATTTTTAACAGCACACCGGCAAGAATCATCGACACTGGAGAAGATGCTTCACCGTGGGCATCAGGTAGCCAAGTGTGGAAGGGGAAAATAGCTAGTTTCACGCCGAAAGCAATGAACAATCCCGCATAAAGCAGTAATTCTAAACCCAGCGGGTAGTCTTTCAAGCCTAGTTCTACCATGTCGAAGGTTGGTGCGCCTCCGCCGTAGAATCCCATTGCTAAAGCTGCGATTAAAAT
>JAYUGZ010000743.1:0-3367 GCA_043767465.1 Cyanobacteriota bacterium | reverse complement strand
GCCCGTACCGCCACAGCAGCTTCTACTCGCACCGCCCCGAATTCCAGGGAATCTTGCAACCAATTTCTCAAACTAATCTCGTTGTCGATCGTACCAGTTTCTACCAGACTTTCAATTCCCTCAGAATAACTATAAGCTCCCACAGGCGCAAAAGCTAGCTGCAACAAACATAAAAGTTGATTGTTCACTGTTGGCGGTTGACTGTTGACTGTTGACTGTTGACTGTTGTTATTTGTTATTTGTTATTTGTTATTTGTTATTTGTTATTTGTTGGTTCCAATGCCCAATGCCCCATGCCCAATTCCCCATGCCCAATTCCCCAATGCCCGATTCCTAATGACTGTGCCCGTAAGCACCCATGTCTGGCTGAAACGGCGCAATTTCCTCTATTACTTCCAAACCCATTTTTTCCAGCATTCCCTGCAAAACAGAGTCGGGAGAAAACCTTAAATAATTATCGGCAACTTCTAAAGCTACGTGGCGGTTTCCCAAATGATAAGCCCCGCGCATCAGCAGCAGCCCAGTCGAGGCCCGCGCTGTCAGCACCGGTTCGGGCTTTGCGCTTACCAGTACCAAACAGCTACCGTCTTCCGACTGCAATAAATCTCGATCGCGCAAAACAGTGCCTCTGGGTAAACGCAAGTGTAGCACTTCTGAGGCATCTGTCTCGAATCGGTGGCGGCTGCGAGTGCGATCGTCCGCTGTCATCGGTAAACTAAAGCTGACAACAGCATCGGGATTTGCAGGCAAATGTTTTGTGAAAGTTAGCATTTTCCTATTCTATTCCTCTGAGGAATTCACTTCACATCTAATTTTTGAGGAATATTTTTTTTATTTCTAATTGCGACTGACAGCGAGTTGCAAAATTGTCATCTCTCTGAACCGCTCCCGTTCTTGTTTGCATACCACATTTAGGTCATTTTGTCAAGCACTTCTTTACAGACGATCGCCCTGTTCTCAAAAATTATTGCATAACGTCCAGTAACTCGAACCATAGAACGGGAGAGGAAGAAAGACTCAAACCCTCGATTTTATTGATTGCCCGCTTGTTGCAGCCGCAGCAATTCGGCTTGAATTCGCTGTTTTACTGCCGGATTCGCTTGCTGGAGCAAAGTGAGCTGGTTGAAGCGGCTAACTGTCAAGCCATTGCTTTCAATAATTTTTTTAGCTTGTTGGCAGTAATTCACCGCCACGCCGCGGACACCTCCAGACAGGCTGTTAATTCCCTGAGTTTCGTTGCAGACTATTCTAGGAAGCGAGCCTCCAGTCATGCCTTTAATTTCCTTAATAGTTTCCAGCCGGCCCGGTTCTATGCCCAAGACAGCGCGAGCGTAGCTAGTAATTTCGGTATTGCTAATTTCTTGAGCTTGGGCTGCGGCTCCGAAAACCAAGCTGGATGATTGTGCGTACCAGCCGGGCGCCCATCCGCTAGCCAAAGCAGCAGCGGAAATCATGCCTGCGAACAGCGATTGCCGCAGCACCCGGTTGAGGCGAAATTGAGAGTTGTTGCTTGAGATGTTCATGGGCGTCGGTGATTGCTTGCGTGGAGATAAAAATGACACAGCACTGAGCGGCTTAATCTTTTTGAATAATGTGGCGGCAAGAAAGTTCCTGCCCTTGGTAACAATCTTTCTATTCAAGCAGGAGGATTTGCTAGTTGTTACGGCGATTATGCTCGGGATAGCTACAGCGCGCACTTTTTAGCAAATTCCCTAATCATATCCATCGTAACATCTTTGATAAGTTGACATAACACAAAACTTAGACAGTAACTTTCTAGACAGAGCGTTCCCGAATTGCCTCTACAAATAATTTTTAAACCCAAAATATTAAATCATTCTAAAATTACTTGACAAATTACTCGCATTTAGGTGACTCGCGTGCAAGTAAAAATCCGATTATTTGAGATTTTCGCATTGAAGATTTGAGAGTAAAAAATTGGGAATTACTTACTAACTAAGGGTTTGAACCGCGGGCTGGCAGTTTGATTCTTTTTTTCGGGTGTCAAATTTAGCAGCAATCGCACTCATCAATTCCCTGGATAATTTAATGTTAAGCTACGACGCAGAATGTCGATCGAGAAAACCTCCGACCCGTTTGTCTGCTGAGTGCGCCAGCACCCGAACCAACGCCAATTTTACTACCCGAAGACAGATGCAGCATTCGGGAATTAGACATTAAAATCTGGGTATCAAAATAGCCTCTATCTGTTGGCAGCAATCAACGCACCAGCCTGCGATTCCAGTCCGACTTCCTCAAGTCTGGGACTGCAAAAACTGGTTCGGGACTTATAGCGCATTGAAAATTGAATAATTGGGAATGACTGATGACTGTCAGAGTTTCGAGCGCCAACCTCCAAAGGGATGCTTTGGGAAACTGGTATTACCGAGAAACCTGATTTTTACACGAAAAACGTATCCTCACAACCACCAGTAAGACAATAAAAACCCGGAAGGCAGGAATTTTTATGCCTCAGTCCTCTTGTCATCAAAATCGCATATCGCGAATTTTAGCAAGCGTTTTCGCAGCAACTTAACAATTATTAACTACCGATTCCCCATGAAAGCTCAAAAAGAAATTTGGCGCGTTATCCTCGCAGTAGCTATTAGTATTGTAGGCCTGCTGCACTTTGCAGTACCCGTACCCTTTATCAGAATCGTGCCACCCCAGCTTCCTTACCCGGAAGCATTGGTTTATATCAGCGGTTTTTTCGAGATTTTGGGCGGAATTGGGCTGTTAATTCCTGCCGTTAGCAGACCGGCGGCGTGGGGCTTAATTGCCCTGTTTATTGCCGTGTTTCCAGCTAATATCAATCAAGCCGTCAACAGCATTGCGATCGAAGGGATTCCGCACAACCCATTATTGTATTGGTTCAGGCTGCCTTTTCAAGCTGTCTTGATTGCTTGGGCCTGGGTTTATACCCAACCAGACGAAGGTAAACCGCGGGCTTCTCTAGTTCCAGATACAACCGAAAACGCCCAATGAAGCAGTTTGACTACCATGCGGATTTTAAGAATATTGACTTTCGAGAGCACCCGGAATTTTATCGGGTGGGAAAAGGAGAACAGGGAGTGCTGTTGGTGGAACCCTATAAAGGTGAAATTCTGCCTTTTTGGAGATTTAAGACTCCTGAAATTGCCAGGGAGTCCAGCAGCAAAATTTACTCCTTGTTTTTAGAGTATCTCGATGCCGATGATTTTGTGGGAGCCGACATGGCCCGCAAGTTCTTGCAGATGGGGTATACTCGATCGCGCCGCTACGCCAACCACAAAAGCGGCAGAAAATACCAGCAGAATCCTCAGAAGCTGGAGTCTGTTGCAGAGCAAACCGCAGCTCGAAAAGATATTTTGCCGCTAGAAGCAGATCC
>JAYUGZ010000742.1:0-8390 GCA_043767465.1 Cyanobacteriota bacterium | reverse complement strand
CTTTCCATTTCTAGCTGCAAAACCTTGCGATCGATTTCGTCTAGTTCTTCCGGCTTGGAAGTAATCTCCATTTTGAGTTTAGCCGCCGCTTCGTCCATTAAATCAATGGCTTTGTCAGGTAGGAAGCGATCGCTAATATATCGAGTTGACAAAGTAGCCGCCGCCACTAACGCATTGTCGGAAATTTTAACGCCGTGATGAACTTCGTACCGTTCCTTCAAACCCCGCAAAATCGAAATAGTATCTTCAACTGTCGGTTGGTCAACATAAACTTGTTGAAAACGGCGTTCTAGGGCTGCATCTTTTTCCAGATACTTGCGGTATTCGTCGAGAGTTGTCGCGCCGATACAGCGCAATTCTCCCCTCGCTAACATCGGTTTTAGCAAGTTGCCAGCATCCATCGAGCCTTGAGTTGCACCGGCACCGACAACGGTGTGAATTTCATCAATAAATAAGATGACTTTGCCGTTGCTATCCATCACTTCTTTGAGCACTGCTTTCAAGCGTTCTTCAAATTCTCCCCGGAATTTTGCACCGGCAATTAATGCGCCCATATCTAAGCTGATTAATTGTCGGTCTTTGAGAGATTGTGGCACATCTCCGGTGATAATTCGCTGGGCGAGTCCTTCGGCGATCGCAGTTTTGCCGACTCCCGGTTCCCCAATCAATACGGGATTGTTCTTGGTGCGGCGGCTGAGAATTTGAATGGTGCGGCGAATTTCGTCATCGCGTCCGATTACTGGATCGAGTTTGCCTTGACGCGCGGCTTCTGTCAAATCTCGGCCGTATTTTTCCAGCGCTTCGTATTTGCCTTCTGGATTTTGATCTGTCACTTTGTTGTTCCCCCGGACTTGGGCGATGATGTCTTTGAGCTTGGTTTCATCTAGTTTAAATTCTTGCAGTAGATTTTTGCCGAAGCGATCGTCCTTGACGTAACCTAGGATCAAATGCTCGATCGAGATAAATTCATCGCCGTACTCTTTACGATAAGCTTCAGCCCTGTCTAGCAGGGTATCCAGGGAACGGCCGAGATAAACGTTGCCGCCAGCGCCAGTGATTTTGGGCTGGCGGCTGATAAACTCATCAGTGCGATCGCGCAATTTCGATACAGAAACTCCCGCTTTGTTAAATAAACTGCTCGCAAGTCCCGATTCTTGTTCCAGCAAAGCTTTCATCAAGTGTTCGCTTTCTAGCTGCTGCTGCTGGGCTGCTTTGACAACTTCTGGAGTGCGGGCTAGAGCTTCCCAGGCTTTTTCGGTAAATTGGTTTGGATTATTCGGTTGCATAAATTTTGATTCCCTGAATTTTAAAACATGACTGCTGTCAAGGCAATTGCTTAATTGCCCGTATAATCCTCATTGTAGGGAGTTGCGGACGGGGGGCGGATCGGTGTTCCCGTATGTGGAGATAGGTATATCCGTCATGTGTTTCAGCTTATGGTGCAATTTCAGGCGATCGGCAGATAGGTTTGTAGTGAGGACTTTAGTCCGCATAAAATCAGAGAACTCGCACCTACAAAAGTAATAAAGGTTTGTAGTGAGGACTTTAGTCCGCATAAAATTAGAGGACTCGCATTCATCAAACATATAAAAACTGCTTACACTCAAACGCCTATTATAGCGTTTCTCAAAAAAGTGAGGATAGCCCGTAAGCCCATAGCCCTATGCCCATAGCCCAGTCATACCTCATGTTTCTGAGAAAGGCTATAGTTTCTATTAAGTAATTGAGCGGACATGATATGACTCCTAACTACTGACAACTGTCAACTGCCAACTGTCAACTGTCAACTGTCAACTGTCAACTATCAACTGTTTTCAAACTTGCATAATCACCCGTTCCGGGAGACTAACAATAAAAGTTGAACCTTTACCTTCCTCGCTTTCGACGCTAATTTCCCCGCCCAAAATTTGACACAAACGCTGGCTAATTGTCAGTCCCAAACCCGTGCCTCCATACTTGCGGGTAGTCGAAGCATCAGCTTGAGTAAAAGGTTTAAATATCTGCTGCAATTGCTCGTCAGTCATCCCAATCCCAGTATCGCTGACTCGAAAAATTAAAAATTGAGAGATGTAGTTTGAAGCCGAGTTAAAATCATTATTTTTATTTCTTTTCTTAGGTTTTGGCTTTTCATTCTTCACTTTTTCGATTTCGATCGTAATCACGCCTTTTTCGGTGAATTTAGCAGCGTTGCTGAGCAAATTGAGGAGAATTTGTCGGACTTTCGGTTGGTCGGCGTACATCATGCCGAGTTCGCCTTTGGCTTGCAGCGCTAAAGCATTACCTTTTTTCTCTACTAGCGGTTGAGCAGTAGTCATCACTTCTTCAATCATCGTCGCCACATCGAAGTGTTCCAAATAAAGCGTGACGTGCCCGGCTTCTATTTTGGAAATGTCGAGGATGTCGCTGATCATGTCGAGCAAATGTTTGCCTGCGGTTTGAATTTTTTCTAAGTCGGGCAGAAAGTCTTCGGAACCGGAATCTTGAGCATCTTCTTGCAGCATTTCGCTGTAGTTGATGATGGCGTTGAGGGGAGTACGCAGTTCGTGGCTCATGTTGGCTAGAAATGCACTTTTCGAGCGGTTGGCAGCTTCGGCTGCTACTTTTGCTTCGTGCAAGTCTTCTGTATATTCCGCTACTCTTTGGATCAGTTCGTTGAGGGAAATTGCCAGCATTCCCACTTCGTCGGAGGTGGTAACTGGTACTTGCAGGTCAAAGTTCGATTCTTCTGTGACTCGCTGAGCGATCAGGGTGGTGGCTTCTAGCGGTCGGGCGATCGCCCCGCTGGTGTATACTGCCAGTAAGGCTGCCATACCCGCCGAGATCAGGAGAGAACAAGCAAGAATTAGAGTTCCGAGTTTTTCTGCTTTCTCGTAGGTTCTAAACGCCTCGTCTGCTTTGTCCCGAAAGCTGCTGGCTAGTTGGGCTGAATCCACTGAAAACTGTTCGAGTTTAAAAGCGTTGCTCCCAGTGGCAAAATTATTCAACTTCCGCTGGAATACCTGCCGCTGCTGCTGATTCAAACCAGATAACTTCGCATTCCCTAGCAGTTGCTGGACTTGTTGGAAGTAAGCTTCTACTGTTTTGGTGTTGGCTTTGGCGAACTCTTGAATCTGTTGGTAATCTGTTGCAACATCGGAAGAAGTAGTCGGCGACTGGCCTTGCAGTTGTTCTAGCTGTCCGCTCATCTGAGCAACGCGAGTCAAGAATTCCGAGCGTTCGCGATCGAAAATTTGCGGTTTTGCGGTCAGATTCAGCAGCAATAGCTGGTGAATTCTGACTTCCTGCACCGTATTATTTAGGTTGGTCAGGATTTCCGCTTTATCTCGGTCGATCGCCAGTTTTTCTCTAACTTGCTGTTTGTGATAGGATTCTACTCCCCGTCCCGCCACAGCACCCAAAATGGCAATACCGATGACCAAGGCGTATCCGCAGCCAATTTTCTGCCTGATACCCAAGCGGCCCAACAGACTTTTCAAACCTTTTTGAGAAGGGTTATGGAGTTGATTTTTCGAGGCTAAGGTTGAAGACATGGGCAATATACTCGTCACCCTGAGAGGCATTATCTATATTCTAATTGATGCCTGCCTGAGGGTAAATAAAGTTCTGGCTTCGGGCCTGATTTCGGTATTTATGGGGTCTTTGCAGGGTTCCACAGCTCGATCGGCTTGGCAGTTTGGGGGAGTTATGGTTAATAAATTATAGCAGATGTTGAAGTCAGAAGCCTTCAGTTGACAGTTGACAGTTGACAGTTGACAGTTGACTGCTTGAGGGCGACCTCTACCCTTAAGTCCGAGGATTGGAGTAATGAATAGTCTGATTTTAATTTCTCGCCTTTAGGGCTTGGGGCTTTAAACCAATTCTTTGGAGTAAAATTTTGGGTTTCAGCAATGAACATATTAGTAGCGAATTATTAAGCTGCAAGTTGCGAGTTAGATTTGTGATTCAAGGCTCAACTCTACTCGCAACCCACAAGTTATCGCTGTTCCTCTACTGGCAAAGTCGAAATTGTGCTATCTCAGCAGGAATTTTTGAAGCATTAGGTACGCTAGCAGAGGTAGGAACAAAGATTCCCATGCCGAAACTGCAACCCTCTGCCGTCGTGCATTCCCCAGGCTTGGCCGCGATTTGATATTCGCCTTGGGATGGCGGAGTAAAAGAGATTGAAGAAAGTTCGCCGGCTTTTTGACTCGCAGCAATTTGTTGACCGCTGGCATCTGTGAGAGTTAAGTTTAAATCTTTGCAGTTACCGTCGCAAGTAGCTACAAAAACATACTCAGTATCTGGCTGCAACGTGGCTCTAAAAGGAGATGAAACTTGCTTGCGGACAGTGCCTAGCAATGGTAAAAAAACTAATTTTTGACCGTTGCCTTTCCGCTGGTCAACTTCTGTTTTCAATCGGCAAGTAACAGTTTTTTGCTCGTTGGTCAGTTCTTGAGCAATAGCATTTCCTACGATTGCAGTACCCAGCAGCAGTGCAATCCCGGAGATAGTCAGATGTTTGATATTCATTGATGTCCCCTCAAACTAATTTCTGGGTGATTGCAATAGACCGCTTTTGTCAGCAGTCTATTGATTATCTGGAGCCTATCACATTTGTTGACTTTTATAAAAAAAGCTCCGAGCGAACTGGGATCGAACTCATGTCTTGCCGATGATGAATTGTGAACTGCTATATCCTAGACCAACAAATCTCCAAAGGCAAGAGTTCGTTCTTCCTGATTCCCTCTTTCTGATTCCCATCATTTATCGCTGTGCCGAAAATTCCAAGCAGGAACAAACTTAGAATCTCCCCAAACACCGCGGCGATTTTTCTTAGCTTCAGCTTCCGCTTGTTGGACAACAGTTGCACTCGGACAGTTTTTCAAGTAAGGACGGTAAACCATTGCCAATCCTTCGCGCAGCAAAACTTCTTGAGCAAATGTGCCGTTTGGCAAGCGAACTTCGCTAACTTTGCGGCCGTAGCGGTCGGTATCGGTGACGGTCAAAAGGACGCGACCGCCCCCTTGTTTGAGGAGTTGCTGCATTCTTTGCTCGGCTAGATTTCCCCACTTAAATTGATTTTTATCGGCTGCTTTTTTGCTGTTTTTTTCGGCGTTGGTGTGGGCAATTTCCGGTGCATCGATGCAGGCAAAACGCACTTTTATCTCTTTGCCGGCGGCATCGGTGGCAACAAGCGTGTCGCCGTCGCTGACTCGTTTCACAGCATAATTATTGGGCGGTAGTTTTTGCGGACAGCCGGAGAGTAGGAACAGCAGAACAACTGCACTCAAGCTGGTGATTGTAGGGGAAATGGGGATTTTATTTTGGCTCATAATTCTCTGTTATTATTTAGTTTCCATCCAATTTTGCCCCGCGTGGATGTCAACTACCAGCGGTACGCTGAGGGGCAGAGCATTTTCCATCGCTGTTCTAATTTTCGGCTGCAATTCTTCCCATTCATCGGGAGGTACTTCAAAGATTAATTCATCATGCACTTGCAGTAGCAGCCGCGCCTGATAGTTGGGCAAAATTTTGTGTACCTCAATCATGGCAAGTTTAATGATATCAGCACTGGAGCCTTGAATCGGAGCGTTGGCTGCTGCCCGCAGAGATTGGGCGTCATTTTTAGTCAGGGATTTAAGTAGGCCCGAGTGAATCTCTTCGGGGTTGCTGCCTTTTAAACGGCGGATGCTGTCGTTCTCGAAGTTGAGGTAGCGGCGCCGGCCTAGTATAGTGGAAACGTAGCCCAGGGCGATCGCATCTTTTTTTACTTTCTCCAAAAATTCAAACACTTTACTGTAACGTTCGTTAAATCGTTCAATAAACTTTTTACCATCTGCCGAAGATTTGCCCATCGAGCGCCCAAACTTAATCGCCCCCATACCATAGATTACCCCAAAATTAATTGTTTTGCCAAACCGTCTTTCATCCGGCGTTATTTCCTCCTTTTCAAACAAAAGTTGAGCCGTCACGGTATGCACGTCTCGGTTATTTTGGTAAGCTTCAATTAACACAGGTTCTTGACTCAAATGAGCCAAAATTCGCAGCTCAATTTGAGAATAGTCAGCCGACACCATCAGCCAACCAGACTCCGGTAAAAAAGCCTTGCGAATTTGCCGCGAAAACTCGGTGCGGATGGGAATATTTTGTAAATTGGGATTGGAAGAAGAAAGCCTGCCCGTACCTGTTGCAGCTTGGTTGAAATCTGTATGCACTCGCCCGGTATCGGCACGCACCAACTGCGGCAAAGCATCGACGTAAGTTGATTTCAATTTGGATAAGGTTCGGTGTTCTAATAAATCGTCTACAATCGGGTGGTCTCCTTGCAATTTATCCAAAACAGCGGCATCGGTAGAGTATCCCGTCTTTGTTTTGCGAGACTTTTTCTGAAATTGTTCGGGGATTTTTTCTAACAAGATTTCGCTGAGTTGTTTCGGCGAACCTAAATTGAACTTTTTCCCCGCTGCTTCATAGGTATTTTCTTCGAGTTGTGCTAATTTTATTTCGAGTTCTTGCGAGAGGGTATTGAGATAAACTGAATCAATGCGAATCCCGCAGTATTCCATTTCTGCTAAAACTGGTTCGAGGGGCTGTTCTACTTCCCGCAGTAACCCGCCCAAAGTTTTGCCGGGAAAGCTAGCTTCATCAGCTTTATCTAATTCTGCTCGAAGTTTATTTACTAACAAAAATGTGGTGTGAACGTCCATGCCACAGTAGTCAGCTACTTTGACAATGCTGATATCAGCAATTGTTTTGTTTTTCGGCACTAATTCTTTGTAACTTTCGGCGACAATGTTTAAGTATTTCCTTGACAGTTCGCTGAGACTGTGGCTGGTTTCTGGGTTTAGTACGTAACTGGCTAGCATGGTGTCAAACACGACTCCGGCGAGTTTGATTCCTTGACAGCGCAGGATCGATCGATCAAATTTAGCATTTTGCAGCGCTTTGGGATAATTTTCGCTTTCCAAAATCGGACGCAAAGCGTTTAAAACAGTGGCTTTGTCCAAATTTGTGCCCGTTTTGTGTCCGGTGGGAATGTAAGCAACATCCTCTTCTCCGGTGCCCCAACAGCAGCCAATTCCGACTAATTCGGCATCTCGCGGTTCTAAGGCGGTGGTTTCGGTATCCCACGCCACGGGTGAGGCTTTGTCGGTGTGGGTTTCTAGCAGTTGGACTAATTCGTTTAACTGTTCGATTGTTTGAATAATTCGCGGTTTAATTGGTAGTTGGTTTTCCTGCTGAGCAGCTTTGGTTTCTGCCGCACTAAAAAACCACAATTCGTCTGCTTCTGAAATTTCAGAACTTGCAGCGGAAAAATCACTTGAATTATCAGCGTTAGGCAATTCAGAGACTGTAACTTCTCCCTTTTTCCGAACATCCGTTAAATCCGTTACAGAATCCGCTGCCGAACCTTCCCTCCGAACATCCGTTAAATCCGTTACAGAATCCGCTGCCGAACTTTCTTCTACACCGCCAAAACGCTTTTGAATTTGCTTAACTTTGGTTAAAAATGTTTTAAATTCCAACTTTTCCAGCATCGGAATCAAGGCTGCTTCATCAAAACCTTTAAGCTGGCAATCTTCTAGGTTGATTTCTAAGGGAACTTCTTGGACAATTGTCGCCATTTTTTGAGAATGATAGGCGGCTTCTTTGCCTTCTTCGAGCTTTTTCTTAGTTGCGCCTTTAATCTCGTCGATGGCTGCATAGATGCCATCTAGAGTATTGTAAGCTTCGAGCAATTGCAGGGCGGTTTTGTCACCGATGCCTTTGACTCCGGGAATGTTGTCGGATTTGTCGCCGCAGAGGGCTTTGTAATCTATTACTTGTGGGGGCAAAATTCCGAGTTTGGCTTTGACTTCTTCGGGGCCGTATTCTTGGGATTTGCCTTTGCCCGATCGCCTAAGTTCATCTGTACTCAAATATAGTACACTGATTTGTTTCTCAGTCTCGACTAATTGGAACAAATCTCGATCGCCCGTGAGGATTTTCACCTGATAACCGGCGGCGCTGGCAAAGTTAGCTAAAGTTCCCAAAACGTCGTCGGCTTCGTAACCGGGAGCGGTGACTGCTGGTAAATTGAGATAGCCCAGGAGTTCTTGCAGGTTTTTGAGATCGGGGATAAAATCTTCGGGGGTTTCGGCACGACCGGCTTTGTAGGTTTCGTCTGCTTCGTGGCGAAAAGTGGGCGTGGCGAGGTCAAAGGCGATCGCCATGTACTGGGGATCGTGGGCGGCCATGACTTCCAGCAGCGACTTGAGAAAGCCAAAACAGACGCTGGTGGGAATGCCTGTGCTAGTTCGCAAGCCTCCGTCTCGACTTTTGGAAAAGGCGAAGTAGGAACGGAAGGCCAGGGAGTGGCCGTCAACTAAGATGAATGTGGGAGCTTGATTTGCCGGCACTGACACAGATTG
>JAYUGZ010000741.1:0-1267 GCA_043767465.1 Cyanobacteriota bacterium | reverse complement strand
GCTGACAGTAAAGATGGAGATGTAGATGACTTTTCTGAAGTGCTACTCATAGGGATTTCACGAGACCTAACTAGCGGTTGAACGCACCCCATCTCAATTTTTGATTATTGTAGATGAGGATTATTTCGCCAAAAAACCTTGATCTGACGCTCCCGGAAAAACTGGCGTCCTCAGCCTGTATGGAGGGACTTTTGCCCTCCTACACTCTAGAAAGACTAAGCAAGAATAATTTCTCTTTACTAATTCCTGGAATTAGTCGTTAGTCGATCTTTTTTCCGCAAATATAATGATAGAAATACGGTTTCTGTCTTCACCGTTAAGGCTGTTGCCCTACCAAATCTATTTCTGAAATTATACCCTCAAATGTTACTTTTTCTGTTTTTTTTGCTTTCGTACTCCCCTCTGGCATCAATTGATTGTGGGTGGGTACTGCGATCGAAATTTACTTAAATTGCCAGATTTTAGGTGGCATCAAAACCTAATCTACAATTTGTTTTTCAATAGAAGTTGGCAATCCTACCTGCTCCCATCGCGTACCCCCAAAGAGTGCAATTATCTCAGCTCAATTATCTCACCCCAATTGTCTGAGCAATTGTCAAAGATTTTTTATGCTGCAATCCACAACTTGTTGAGGGCTGATTGTTTCAGCCAATCTAGAAACTGAGTGCGATCCGGTGCAGGCATATCTTGCAGCACATCGCTCACTCCCTCAGCGAAGCCCGTATCGCCAAAATATGATTTGCCCAAACGGTAGAGTTCTTGCAATAAGGTCTTGAGATGCTGCTCTTGCCAAGGGGGCACCTTATGATTTTGCAAGGGACTAACGGTTAGCCAATTTTTGATCGCATCCGGGGAGTCTGCCTGGGGGAAGTTTCCCTGCTGAAATACCTTGGCGATATCTTTCTGAAACGATGCGGCTTGCCTTGCGCCTAAGAGGTCTTCTACATCGAAGTAAACAGCTTGGAGCAGCAGCAGACAACCCTGCGCAAACAGCGGTGCTTTGGCGGATTCTGTACCTGCTGGTTCTTCACCCGCAAGCTGATCTAAACGGACTTTTCCCCAGACGCTATATCTGTCCGGCTCTTCTAGTAGAACGCACGCTTTGCCTCGGTTGTCGGTTAAATCCCGCCACAAGGCTCTGGCGTCTTCTGCTTGCTTGCCGTTGAATGCGCTGATCAGGCGAAAAGTCTGCCCCTGATAATTGAGAATGGGAATTTGTTGATCCCGTTTTGGGTGTTGAAAATTGGTTATTTCAACATCCTGCCGT
>JAYUGZ010000740.1:0-3408 GCA_043767465.1 Cyanobacteriota bacterium | reverse complement strand
CGGGCTGGGTCATTGGACAAAAACCCAAATATGAACAGGGAAACAAAAAATAGAACAACTACATTAACTACGATTTTGAGGGTTAGCACGCTAGGGAGTCTCCAAAGATGGCATAATACTGAGCTGATTTGCTGCGGTTGCGGCAACTTTTTTATCATAAGCTAAAGATTAGTCAATTTTATCTTTGCTTTTGAGGATTGTTGGCAAGTTGCTTTTTGCCCAATTCCAGATTTGCTCGGCGATTTGTTCTAGACGGAGCATGACTAGATCGAGCCATTCGAGCACTTGTTCTAGCGGGTGCTTAATGTATCCCATCGATTCGGCTTTTGTTTCTAAGTAGTCGTTCTCGGGCGGGAAGCCTGCGCTCGGTTTTTTGGCTTCTGGGGCGCTGTTTGGTTGGGTGATTGCTGCTGGGAATTGGCTGGTTTGTGGGGTGTTCGGGTTTGTGTGTTTTGACACTTGGGTTTCCGGCGCGCGCCCTGGGGTTGATGGTGTTGCTGCGAGTGCAGTGCTATTTTGTTGAGTAATTTCTAAATTTGAGCCTTTTTGGGGTTGACTTTTTGGGACTTTTGTGACCAAGCTTTGTTTGAGCTGGGCGACTAAGCGGTGAATTGCTTCGGGGTAAGGGGAGATTGAGATTGATGCCGATCGACCTTCTGCCAATTCTGCTATTGCTGCCATCTCTTGCTTGACTTTTGGGCTGGCTTGTGATACTAACTCGGCTTCGGAACTGCCCTCGATTAAGTGCTGCGGTGCTGGTTCCCCGAATAAGTCTTGCCAATTCAGCCACGGTCGATCGACCTCTGGGACTTTTGGGGGTTTTTCTGGCTGCTCCCGCTGTTTCAAATAATACTGAATTGCCACGGCTTTCTCTGTGTTATCACTGGCTGCCGTTTCTTTGCCTAAAAGTTGGTCAACCGACGACCAAATCATTTGTTCGATGTTTCGAGCGTATTTTTCGAGGATGTCGCGGGCGGACAAATCTAAATTGGTTTCTGTGGCAGATGTATCAATTTTTACTTTGAATTGCGGTGTCGGTTCGGCGGTTGTTTTTGCTGATGAGGGTAGGGTAAATTCTTCGAGGTTGACGGCGGCGCGATCGATTAAAGTAACAAGTGAGAGCGGATTGGCGGCCCGCTCGAATTTGCTGTTAAAATTAGTTTCTAATTTTGGGGTATTGCGGTCGATCGCATTTGATTGAGCAATCGACTGCTGTGCGGTGTTGGCGATCGCGTTTTGGATTAAGATGGCATTGCGGTCGATCGCGGATTTCACCGCCAGGATTGATTCTCCAAACTGATTTCTTTTCAGAGCAACCGGACTCGTCTGAAGCCAAGCCATCAATTCCCAAAAACGGCGTACCGGCGGTAGCTGAGCTTTTTTGGCGGCTGATTCTAAACCGAGATTGAATTTTAATTCTTTTTGGGTTATTTCGCGCCGTTGGGGTTCGCAGTTGGCGACTTCCCAGGTGATGCGATTTTCCAGCAATTCCTGCTGTTGGGGTGTCAAAATATCTAAGATCCGATTTTCTCCTCCCACCAAGACTAAAGTGCGGGCGGGGATAAAACTGGCGATTCCTTGAACTTTTGGCGGGCTGGTTAATTTAGTTTTAGACAGCGGGTATTTTTGAGCGGAAGTTGTTTGATGTTTGGCGACTTGGAGGCTAAGATTGATTGCTGGATGCAAGTCGCTGGCTGCTTTGGAGGTGGCTGCGGTATTTTCCTGGATTAACTGCGGGAAGCAGGCTGCTGTTGTGGCGGTTTGCGACGATTTTAGCAAATTTTCTGCCAGGTGCAAAATTTGGGCGATCGAACTTTCTGCGGAATTTTCCCGCAAATACCAATTTTCCGACAAATCGGGATTTTCGCCGGCAAATTCTTGCAATTCCGGTAAATCTACTTTTTGACTGGATTCCCGCAACTGTCGGCTCAACATTCGGGAACTTTGCACCAGCAGGTAAGCTGGATAAAGTAGAATTTGGGTGGCGCTGAGGGTTGTTTGTTTGATTTGTCGCCAAGTGCGATCGCAATTATCGGCGACTTGGCGGGACTGTTTGGATATAAAATTTAATAGTCGGCTTTGGTATGGGCCGTAGTAACCGTTGGACATAAGTTTAATTATTTAATAATTGCCGATTTTTAGATTCGCGCCGGAGTTGCTGAATTTTGCTGTAAAATCAAAGCGAGATATTAATCGCAGTTTCCCAGCCTCTGAAACCTTTATTTCTTCGCGTCCTTTGCGCCAACGCGGTTCTATTTCGTTCCAGACTCCTACGCAAGTCCTATTTTAGCTAAAAATGAACGCTTCTGTGCCACCTGCTAACAATAATATTTCTGAAGTAGTAGAGAAGTTGCGCCGCCTCTGTCAAGTGGAGGTTCAGTCTGGTTGGAGGTACTGCGATGCTGACTCTGCTGTTGTGGCTGCGGTAGATATTTCTAACGGACAAGTTGCCGAAATTAACGCCAAAGGACATATTGCTTGGCCGTCGGGGAAGCAAGTTGTTTATTTGGGGCAGAATTTTGTAATTCCTGACAATTTGCACGGCTATCCTCTGCTTGGTTTGCGGTTGCTGTTGGGCTTGACTTGGTGGGCGGAAGATGCTCAAATTTTTGTGGACGGTGAGTTAGTCGGAGAAGGCGATTTATTTGATTGTGCCGATCGAGTTTTGTTGAGTTCGTCGGTCAATCCGGGAGAGGAATTTTTAGTTGTTTTGCGGTTGGTAAGTCCGGGCCACGATAGCGGTGCTTTAGTGCGATCGATTTGTTTGTACGAAGCTGCGGACTCTGCTTGTTTCGATCCGGGTTTTGTGGCTGCCGAATTAGAGATTTTGCAAAATTCGCTGACTCAAAACTTAGAAAATAAAAATTCCCAATACCTCCCCACTAAAAATATAGCAAATCACCCCAGGTTTGTCAAGGGAGATTTGCTGAAATCTGAGATTGATTTGGCGGTTGGTTTGATTGATTGGTCTGCTTTGCCCGATCGACAAAAGTTCGATCGCTCGCTGTCTGTTTTGCGGCACAATTTACTGGGATATCTGCGCGCTTTTGCTGTGGATTTAGATGAGGGAAACGCATCGGCCGCAGAGGGCGCAGAGGTAGGAATCAGAGATGCTGTTTCTGGGACTGTGGAACATCGCCGCAGTACATCTATATATATAGGAGAAAATAGCGGGCAGACATCTATATATACAGGTAAAATCTATTTAGTTGGTCACGCTCATTTAGACTTAGCTTGGCTGTGGCCTGTACCGGAAACTTGGAAAGCGGCAGAACGAACTTTTGAGTCGGTATTGAAATTGCAATCGGAGTTTCCTGATTTGATTTTCTGCCATTCAACTCCGGCGCTTTATGCTTGGATGGAAGAGCACCGCCCGGACTTATTTGCTGCAATTCAAAAACAGGTGGC
>JAYUGZ010000739.1:0-1269 GCA_043767465.1 Cyanobacteriota bacterium | reverse complement strand
TCCAACATATTGACTTCTTTGAGTCGATCGACCACCATAATAATTTCAGGGATGGTCAAGCCAAATTTAGCTCGATCGCCGCTGGATACACCCCAACGTCCAATTCCTTTGGCATTGAGCTTGGCACGTACGCCTAGACTGGGTTTGATGCCCAAAGATTGAGCGGCGGCGATCGCAATTTCCACTTCTTCGATTTGTTCGAGGACGATAATCGTGGTGTGCCCCAATTTCTGCGCTAGCATCGCCGTTTCGATATATTCGCGATCTTTGTAGCCATTGCAGATTAACAAGGCTCCTGGGTTATCCAGGCTGGCAATGGCGATCATTAACTCTGGTTTCGATCCTGCTTCTAAACCAAATTGATAGGGTTTGCCAAATTTGACCAGATCTTCAATTAAATGTCGTTGTTGGTTACATTTGACGGGGAATACACCTTTGTAGACGCCTTCATAATTGTACCGGGCGATCGCCTTGGCAAAACAAGCATTCAGCCGCTCGATTCGGTGCTCCAGAATGTCCGAAAACCGGATCAGCAAGGGCAAAGCTAAATTGCGCTGTTGCAAGGACGTGACGAGATCGTAGAGGTCTAATGAGCCGCCGCGATCGCCTTGAGGTGAAACGGTAACATGTCCCGCTGCATTAATTGAAAAGTATGGCTCCCCCCAACCCTTAATCCGGTACTGTTGCTCGCTATCCTCGATCTTCCACGTCTCTTTTGATGAGGTTTCGACAATGTTTTTCGGCGATTTGACAGCCACGATTTCGCTCTTTGGCTCGATAGTACTATTGAATAGTTGATTCAATTCAGCCGCTACTTTTGCATCTGGTAGCTTTAGATCCATATTTTTTTTCCCCACACCTATCCTCTTCGTCTCATCGGACGGATTGCCGTTTGTAAGTTTAACGCATTATCTCTGAGGATTCCCCGATCGATGCCTCAGTTGCTCTTTCTTTTTCGATCTGGATCGATTTTATCCCGATATCGATCGACACCATGTGGATATAGGAGTGGTAGATGCACCTTGATGATTCGTCCCTGACTTACTTTGGTAAGTTGGGGCTTTTTATGCGAATTTAGGTTTAACTCACGCCTATATCAGTCGATCGACTTCAGTAACTTACTAATTTTATCTCGATCGCGCTGAGGATTGGGGAGCTAAGAATTAATTTGTCAATTTCATCCGGTTAATGGCAGGCAGTGGGTGGATATAGGAGTGGTAGATGCACCCTGATGATTCGTCCCTGACTTACTTTGGTAAGTTGGGGCTT
>JAYUGZ010000738.1:0-3412 GCA_043767465.1 Cyanobacteriota bacterium | reverse complement strand
AAACTCGTACCAGCAATTTATCAGATGAAGCGCGATCGACGTTTGCCACCAGAAACTACCGTCGTGGGAGTCGCACGTCGCCCTTGGAGTCACGATTATTTCCGGGAGCAAATGCGCGAGGGCATTGAGGAATTTGGTGGCGGGATTGGCAATCAAGAATTTTGGGAAGACTTTGCTCAGAGTTTGTTCTACTGTCCGGGCGATATTGACAACCCCGAAAGCTATGAAAAACTCAAAGCCCTCCTAGAAGAACTCGACCAACAAAGGAGAACCCGTGGCAACCATATATTTTATCTTTCCGTTTCCCCCAACTTCTTTCCCGAAGCGATTCGGCAATTGGGAGCAGCTAAAATGCTCGCAGACCCGATCAAACATCGCTTAGTTATTGAAAAACCCTTCGGCCGTGACTTGAACTCGGCAAAAGCTCTCAATCGAGTAGTCCAGGAAGTTTGTCAAGAACAGCAAGTCTACCGGATCGACCATTATTTGGGCAAAGAAACTGTTCAAAATCTCCTGGTTTTTCGGTTTGCGAATGCGATTTTTGAACCGCTGTGGAACCGCCAATTTGTCGATCACGTACAAATTACCGTTGCAGAAACAGTCGGCGTAGAAGACAGAGCCGGTTACTACGAATCCTCTGGGGCTTTGCGGGATATGCTGCAAAACCATTTGATGCAGATTTTTTGTCTGACAGCGATGGAAGCGCCCAACTCCCTAGATGCTGATAGCATCCGTACCGAAAAGATGAAAGTTTTGCAAGCAACACGCTTAGCTGACTTGCAAAACTTAGAGAATTCTGCGATTCGCGGTCAGTATTCCGCCGGCTGGATGAAGGGCAAACCAGTTCCCGGATACCGCACTGAACCAGGAGTCAATCCTCAATCCATGACTCCAACTTTCGTGGCGATGAAGTTTACGATCGACAACTGGCGCTGGCAGGGAGTACCTTTCTACTTGCGGACGGGGAAGCGGTTGCCGAAAAAAGTCAGCGAAATTGCCATTCAGTTTCGCGAAGTGCCCCTGATGATTTTTCAGTCAGCGGCTCAACAAACTACTCCTAACGTTTTGACCATGCGCGTGCATCCCAATGAGGGGATTTCGCTGAGGTTTGAGGCGAAAATGCCGGGGCCGGATTTGCGGACGCGGACGGTGGATATGGATTTCAGCTACGGTTCTTCCTTTGGGGTGACATCTTCTGATGCTTACGATCGCCTGTTAATTGATTGTATGTTGGGCGACCAAACTTTGTTCACTCGTTCTGATGAGGTGGAAGAAGCTTGGCGGATTGTGACACCGGCCTTGATGGCATGGGAAGCACCGAGCGATCCGGCACTGGTACCTCAGTATGAAGCGGGTACTTGGGAGCCTGCGGAAGCAGAATTGCTAATTAATCGAGACGGCCGTAAGTGGCGAAGAGTTTAAGAGTTATTGGGAATGGGGAATTGGGAATGGGGAATTGGGAATGGGGAATTGGGAATGGGGCATTGGGAATTGATGGCAATCAACAACTAACAACAGTCAACAGTCAACAGTCAACCGTCAACAGTCAACAGACAAATAAAAAAGGAGAAAAAACCGATGATTATGACACCGATGAAAGCTCCACCTCTAGTTTCATTGCAAAGTCCGAAAGATGTTTCGATCGACCAAATAGAGGCCGAATTAGCTCAAATTTGGGAAAGTTACAGAGAATCTGGCTCGAAAGGCGATTTTCCCAGCGCCACTAGAGCAACAACCTTTACTTTTGTAGTCTACGAACCCGAAGAAACTCAACGGTTATTGGCGGATGTGGGTTTTTATGATGGTCCGATCGATGGTATCACTGGGCCGATGACAGCATCTAGCATCAGAGCTGCTCAAAAAGCTTACGGCTTGCCGAGAACTGGCAAAGCTAATGCTGAATTGCTGGCAACCTTGCGGGAAGAAGTGGCTAGAAAAAATTCCAGTGGCAGCAAGTTGGGGCCAACGGGTTTTAATTCTGGGGGTTCGGCTGTAGCTGACGCGATTGTTGCAGCCAATCCCTGCCGGATTATTGCTCTGTGTCCAACGGCTGGGGAAGATACTGGGGTACAGGCTCAAGTGGCTGCTTATTGTCCGGTGCACAAGGGTGGAAGTGGCAATCTGATTTGTTGCGAGTACATTACGCTCCGGGGTACGGAAGCTGCTCTGGAACGGGTGAGCGGTATTGTGACTGGGCTGACGATCGCGGATTTGCCAACCCTGCTATGGTGGAAGGCGACTCCTGATGCCGATCGCGATTTATTCCAGCGGTTGGCCGCGACTAGCAGTTCTGTGATTATCGATTCTAGCTGTTTTGCAGAACCCCAGGCCCAATTGCTGTTAATGCAAAGTCTGATTGAGGAAGGAATTCCGATCGCGGATTTGAATTGGCGCCGACTGGCTGCGTGGCAGGAGTTGGCTGCTGAGGCTTTCGATCCGCCGGGGCGTCGCGTGGCAATTCGGGAAATCGATCGCGTGACGATCGATTACGAACGCGGTAATTCTACTCAAGCGCTGATGTATTTGGGCTGGCTGGCAAGCCGCCTCCAGTGGCGTCCGGTTGCTTTTCAACAAGAAGAGGGCGATTACCAAATCAAACGGATTAAATTTGTCGGTGTTGACGATCGGGTTATAGAAGCAGAGTTAGCTGCAATTCCGACTGCTGATACTGGCGATGTCCCTGGAGATTTGATAGCTCTACGTTTGAATTCTACTAACGAGAATGCTGACTGCGGTACGGTTCTGTGTTCCGAAGCTGGCGGCTGTATGCGGATGGAAACGAAGGGTGGTGCTCAAACCGATCGCTTTAACCAAGTGACTCCTCTGTTAGATCAGGTGACAGAACAGTTGCTGGGACAGCATTTGCAGAGTTGGGGCCGCGACGTGCTTTATGAGGAAAGTTTGGCAGTGACGGCTCAATTTCTGAAGTTGGCTAATTGAAGGAAGAAGGTTCGGCAGCGGATTTTGTAACGGATGTAACGGATGTTAAGAAGGAAGAAGGAAAAGAAGAGTTCAATTATGATTTTTCTTTTGCTTCTTCTTCTCTTTTCTTCCTTCGCGCCCTTCGCGTCTTCGCGGTTCGTTAAATATGTATTCTTTGTGAATAATCTAGAACTATGGCTTTAGTAATTGCGGGCGAACGCAGTGGGGCGGGGAAGACTACTGTAACGATCGCCCTTTTAGCTTATTTAATCCGTCGCGGCTTGAATGTTCAGTCTTTTAAGGTAGGCCCAGACTACATCGATCCGATGTTTCATGCTTTTGTGACTGGCCGCCCCTGTCGGAATTTAGATGCAATATTGACCTCTGAATCTTACGTGCAGAAATGCTTTTATCGTCATATTCAAGATGTTAATTATGCCTTAGTTGAAGGGGTGATGGGACTATTTGATGGAGTGAGTCGAAGGCAACT
>JAYUGZ010000737.1:0-8448 GCA_043767465.1 Cyanobacteriota bacterium | reverse complement strand
CCCGTCCAAAAATTTGATTAAAAGGACTTTGGCAAGAGGTATTTTGTTTGCGATCGTTTGAGTCGATATCTTCTTAATTAAGATCTAAAAGTAGGACTTGCGCAATCAATGGAAAGTTCAGGTCTTTAACTTGCAGAGCTTCGGCTGGCAGCGACCAAGTTTTCTCATTAATCCACAAGTCCTCTCTCAGCTTTTCTTAGTCTAAAGAAATTTTGCTTTATTTACTTTGGGACTGAGAAACATCAGCAATCAAATCGTCTTTATCAACTTCTGGAACAAAATCAGGCCGTTCTTTGGATTCCCAACCGGGGGGGCGCTTGGAGTTGTACCACGCAATGGAGCCAATACTAACCGCAGCCACAAATCCAACACCAAGAACGGCAATCGGAATCATTAGGTTGTTATCTACCATTTGGTTCAAATCCTTATTTACTGTACTTCTCTAGTATTTTATCTGTTAGTTGCCCCAACTCGATATATCGGAAGACTGAAAAAGTGAGTGAATTGCAGCCATAATGCTTAGAGATGGAAATTATAGGGCCCCTTTATGCCGCTGCTGTCGATCGCACTTCTGTTAGCCGCTAGTTTTGCTGTGGGTGCTTTGCCGCTTACTCGCTGGGCGGTACTGCTGCTGGGCGGTAAAGATTTGAGGCGGTTGGGCACGGGTAATGCGGGCGTGTCGGCTGCTTTCATTCACGGGGGGAAATGGGCGGGAATTGCTGCGGTGTTGGCGGAAATTGCCCGGGGTATTGTGCCTGTTTTGGCGGCTCGATTTTGGTTTCCCGATGCGCCGGTGATCGCGATCGCCCTATTAATTCCTCTGGTTGCCGCCAGATATGCGATCGCCCGAGGTGGAGGCGTCACTAACGCTGTTTGGGGCCTTTTGGCATTTTCGCCCCCGGTGGCTGTCTCATCGGGTATTTGGGGGCTGCTGGTATGGGCTTTGGCACGGCGGTGGTGGCAAAAGGGCGATCGGGCGAGACTGTTGGCTTCCCGCTGCGGTTGTCTGTGCACGCCAATCTGGGTTTGGGTGTGGCGCCAATCTTTGCCGGAATTTTTAGCCGCAGCAGGATTGGGAGTTTTATTAGCAGCAATTAATCTCAGTCAGGGTGATGATATGGCTTTATCTAAATCGGAACAATTGTTTTCTCTTGATGATTCATTGGATGCTGCAATCTGTGGCGATAAGGCTGCTAAGTTATCTCAGTTAAAACGCGCTGGTTTTAATGTTCCTTCTGGCTGGATTTTACCATTTTTGAAGGAAGAAGGAAGTTCGGCAGCGGATTTTGTAACGGATGTAGCGGATGGAAGAAATAAGAAAGAATTCAGAGGGAATAATAGAAAATCCGATCGCCTTTCAATCAGCAATTCTGTAATCCAAAACCTGAAAGCAAAAATTCCTAACCGCATGATTGTGCGCTCTTCCGCGCCGGGAGAAGACGGCGAGATTAGTTCCGCCGCCGGACAATATGAAACTATTGGCCCTGTTTTGACTGAAGCAGAATTGCTTGACGGCATTAACCGCTGCCGCCAGTCTTATTGGACTTCCGAAGCTGTGTCTTACCGACGCCAGCGACAACTCCCCGATACTCAAATGGCTGTCTTGATTCAGCCTTATATTGATGGTAAAGTTGCCGGAGTTATGTTCAGCCGCAATCCTTTAGATGGCGGTTCTCAGATAATTATTGAGGCTCTACCGGGAGGTGCGGAATCTGTTGTCGGCGGACAAGTGACTCCGGTTCATTTGGAAGTTGATTTTACCCAGCCTGAAACTTTAGAACAAAATTTAAGCGAACTAGAAATTAATTCAATTGTTGACAAACAAATTATAGCAGAATTAGTCAAACAAGCGCAAGCTATCGAAGCTTTTTTTCACGGCATACCGCAGGATATTGAGTGGAGTTGGGACGGAGAAAAAGTTTGGATTTTGCAAAGCCGCCCGATTACTAATTTGCAGCCGTTTTGGACTCGCACTATTGCTGCTGAAGTGATTCCTGGTGCAATTCGCCCGCTAACTTGGTCGATTAATCGGCCGCTGACTTGCGGGGTTTGGGGAGAGATTTTTAAGGTCGTTTTGGCCGATCGCGCGACTCATCTAAATTTCAAGGAAACGGCGACTTTGCTGGGTTCCCACGCCTATTTTAACGCGACTTTGTTGGGCGAAATCTTTCGGATGATGGGGTTGCCGGAGCAGGGTTTGGAGTTTTTGCTCAGGGGGCAGAAGATGGGTAAGCCGCCTTTGGGGAAGATTTTGCCCTCTTTGCCCGGTTTGTGGCGTCTGGTGCAGCGGGAGCGGGCGCTGAATGCAGATTTTGAGGGCGATCGCACTTCTATTTTTATCCCCGCACTGCAAAGTTTGGAGAAGTCAGTTGGCAGTTGGCAGTTGGCAGTTGACAGTAGTAAAAATGCCCAATTCCCAATTCGCAATTATCAGTATTTGTCGGAGTTGTTGGATAAATCTGAGCAAATTCAGGAGTGGCTGAAGCCGATTACTTACTACAATATTCTCGGGCCGATCGGGCTGGCAATTCGCAAAGCAATTTTTCGCGTTGATGATGATTGGCTTGTCAATGATACTGCTCCAGAAATCGCATCGGTGCGAGCTTTGCAGCAGTTGGCTGAGAAATTGCGACAAGCTGCTATTTCGCAGTCTGACGAGACTATTACAGCGGCAGATTTAGCACAGATATTTGCTGAAAGTCCGGCTTTGCAAGCAGAATTTGAAAAATGGCTCGATCTTTACGGATATTTGAGCGAGGTGGGAACGGATATCGCTGTTCCTACTTGGCGAGAACAGTCTGAAACTTACCGCAAATTGCTGATAACTTTGGCTCAAAAACCTACTATTGCTAATTCACCAGCAACTGGTAATTTACGTTTGAATTTTGCTCAGAAGTGGCGCTTAAATAAATGTCAGGAACGAGCTATAGTCAAAAGTCAAATTAGCGAAATTTACGCGCGATTATTGGCTCATCTCCGCTGGGCTTTTCTGGAGATTGAAGCTTGCGGATTGGAAATGCAGGTGTTTGAGCAACCAGGAGATATTTTTTATCTGGAATTTGCGGAGATTCAGCAGTGGATTCGCACAGGTGCGAGTGTTTCTTTTCAGGATACGATTCGACTGAGGCGCGATCGCCTGTTAGCCGATCGCGATCGCCCGATTCCCCCTGTAGTCTACGGCAATTTGCTGCCCAATTCTCGCAAAAGGTCGATCGACCCCGCAACTGGTATCATGCAGGGAATCCCCGCAAGTATCGGCTGCGTTGAAGGTTTTGTCAAAATTTGCCGGAGTGTCACCACAGAATTAGGCGAAAATGCGATCGCCGTAGTGCCGTACACGGATGCCGGTTGGGCGCCGCTGCTGTTGGGAGCAACGGCAATTGTAGCTGAAGTTGGCGGCCAGTTGTCTCACGGAGCGATCGTCGCTCGCGAGTATAAAATTCCCGCAGTCATGAATGTTGCTGAAGCTACAACTCGCCTGCGAGACGGTCAAAAAGTCCGAGTAGACGGATATCTCGGCACTGTAGAATTGCTGGAATAGTTAGCACTAAGACCCAAAAATGGCTTGACGCGATAGTTGTAGGGCTAAGATGGGCAGTGCTTTATTCAAAGCTTTGCAAAATTAGAGATGCACCCACTCAGAAAATAGAAAATAAAAAGTTTTCGATTTTCCATTTCCCGATAGACTCGTCACTTTTCTAAACTAAGAAATTCTTGACAACATAGTTGCCCACATTTCTACCAGAACTCAAACCGTCTAGGTTAGCACTCATAAAATGAATGCCTCCGTAAATCCGACTCATCCCTGATTCGTCCGCGGCTTGGGCAAAGTTTTCAAAGGTTCGCAAACTGTTGACTGACTTGTCTCCCTTATCCGCAAACCCAAAATCGGAACCAAATACAGAGTTCATGACGGGCTCGGCTGCGCCGCTAAAGGTACTGTGCCCTGACGTGTACTCCGAGAAAGGCGGAGTAGTAATCAGTGGCGTCCACTGGGCGTCAACCGTTGTGTTGGGATTGTTGTCTTTGTCAGCTTGGCGAATTGCTGTCACCGGCCGCCATAACTCATATTTATACTTAGCATCCCACGAGGTAATAGCTGCGTCAGCCTCAGCAATATTTAGCAGGGCGAACAAGCGCGCGCTATCTTCCAACGATAGGCCCGCGAGGGCTGATGCTTCTGAGGCGATTTGGTTCCAGTGGCCGGGGGGAGTAAAAGTACCTCCGCCGTTGGCCCAGAATATGGCGATCGCTGTTTGATCTGGGGTGCGCGTCAGACTGTCAACCTTGCCGATTTCTTTAGTTTGGTTTAACTCCTCTGCGTACTTGGCGCTGTCGAGGGCGGGAGGGCCCGACGGGCGGAACTGCGAACCGCTAGTCATCGCAAAGGGAGTCACCTCCGGCCATTGGGGTAGTAGCCCCGCTGCTAGGGCCGGGGGAGTCGGCTGCCAACTGCCGGGGGTGGTTTTGGGGGTGTACGGCACTACTTTGGTGGAGCCGTCTGTACTCCGCCAACTGATAATTTGGTCGGCAACTTGTCTCCCTAGGGCGATCACGTCATCTTTGGATTTGCCGTCGGGAATTCCGAACAGAGATGATTGGTATGCTGCATCGAATTTTGCTGCTTGTGCTGGATAGAGGCTGACTAATACCTGTTGGGCTGCTGCTGCTACTGCTGCTTCTTGTGACGCGCCTGCGGGTGCATCTATGCTGACGCGGTAAGGGCTGTATTTTTTGCTAATCGAGTTCACCGAATCGTAAATCGCTGCGTGAACCATTGCCATGTTGCGAGAGGCTACCGGAGGCGAGGTGCTGGCTGTCCGGATGGCGTCGAGCATCGTTCCGTTCCAGTCTATGATGGGCTTTCCCGATAGGTGAGTTGTAAAGTTGTCGCGGTTGATTGTGCTGCTGTTGACTCCTGGCAATACTGCTAAATATTCGCCTGTGAGTTTGTCTTGAATTACGGTGCTGTTGGCGTTTGTGCCTTGCTGGATGTTTAAGTCGTCAAATGTCAGGCCGTCGAGCAATCGAATTTTGTCCTTACCCTTCTCGAAGTCGGTGATGTAGTCTGCCGTGGCTACAGTTGGGCCGCCGCTGCCTTTGCCGATCGCAAAAATGTCCTCGCCTTCGCCACCGCTGAGGGTATCGCTGCCTTTGTCGCCGTAGAGGGTGTCGTTACCGGAATTGCCAAAAATTAGGTCGTTACCTTTGCCCCCCCACATGATATCCTCGTCTGCACCGCCGAAAATTGTATCGTTACCTTGGTCGCCGCAGATTTTGTCTTTACCTCGATCGCCTTCTAGAAAGTCATCTCCGCCCTTGGCATAAATTATGTCGTTGCCATCCAAGCCGCTAATTGTGTCTGCTACTGAAGTTCCTTCGAGAAAGTCGAATTTAGGACTGCTGGTAAGGGATGCCATTGGTTGTTAATTGATATTTTTAATTTTTAAATAGCAAACAGTCATAGGATCGATAAATTCTCTGACTGTTTGCTCGTAGTTTAAATTATTAGACTTTATCTTGAGTAAGTAAATACCCTGACTGAAACTTTATGGAATCTTTAATATTCGACTCATTTTGATAAAGTTTCGGGTTATTTTTTATTAAAAAGACATGATTTTATATCTAAGTTTACCATCCGACTGGTTTTATTAATTTTAAAACATATAAATAATAATGCTTGGTATTAAACGGTAACATTATGTGCGTGTATATGTAAGTATATACTTAAGTATTGTAGGTTTGTAATTATTTATTAAGCACTTCTTAAAGCTGCGATCGGGTCGAGTTTGGAGGCTTGACGGGCGGGGACGACGCCGAAAAACAGGCCCACTGTACCAGATACGCTAACAGCTAGGGCGATCGCCACGGGCGAAATACCAGCTTGCAGGGGCGTGAAATTACCTACCAGCAAGATACCGCCGACACCTACGCAAGTACCGACTATTCCTCCAGCAGCAGAGAGAATTACAGCTTCGATGATAAATTGAAACAAGATATCGTTTTGGGATGCTCCGATCGCCTTTCTCAGTCCTATTTCTTGAGTCCGCTCGCTCACGGAGACTAGCATAATGTTCATAATCCCAATGCCGCCCACCAACAGCGAAATGCTAGCAACAGCAGTTAACAGCAATGTCAGCGCCCCAGAAATCGAGTCCATTGTCGCCATTAAATCTTTCTGATTTCTGACCGTAAAGTCATCTTCTGTGGTAATCTTGTGCCGCAATCTCAGCAAGTTTTCCACCTGAAATTGAGCCGCATCCATTTTCGACTCATCTTGGATCGAAATAAACAGCGAAGTGACAGCCAAACCGTAGGGAGACTTGCGCCCGACAATCCGGTTTGCCATTGTGGCGATCGGCACAACGGCTGAGTTATCATAATTCGTACCAAAAGATGTACCTTTCTCCGCAAATACTCCAATTACTTTCATGCTGACATTTTTGACTCGCACTTGTTCGCCGAGGGGATTGGTATTAGCAAACAATTTCTCGGCTAATTCGGAACCAAGAATCACAACTTGATTGTTTTGTCTAACATCGAGTTCAGTCAAAAATCGCCCTTTAGCCATTTCAAAGTTTCTGACTGTCAGAAATTCCGGAATTGTCCCAAAAATCAGAGACGAGACATTTTTGTTACCGTAGCGAACAAGTTCTGAACTGTTGAGTTCTGCGGAGACGCCTTGCACTGACGGGACTTGAGTTGCGATCGCCTTACCATCTTCTACTATCAGCGTTTGGGGCGCATTTCTGAGCGCACTTCGGCTAGCATTAGGCACTCCGGCTCTCACAATCAATACATTTGTACCAAGGGATTTAACTTGTCCGCCCACAAAATTTTGAGCACCTTCTCCAATCCCAATCATCGCAATTACCGAAGCATTTCCGACAATCATCCCAATCATAGTCAAACTGCTGCGAGTTTTGTTTGCTAGCAGTGTTTGACCAGCCATTTTAACACTTTCAATAAAATTCATAACTTGTTATTTGTTATTGGTTATTTGTTATTGGTTATTTGTTATTGGTTATTTGTTATTGGTTATTTGTTATTGGTTATTGGAGGAGGCAGAGCCTCTAGGTATATATTCCCAGGCAGAGACTGGGAACAAGGGATAACAAATAACCCTTTAAATCGAAGCGAACGACTCCGCTAATGGCACCGCAAATAACCAATAACTAATAACCAATAACCAATGACTAATTAAGCACTTCTCAATGCCACAATCGGGTCTAACTTAGCACCTTGTTTTGCGGGTACAATGCCGAAGAATAAGCCGATACTGCCAGAAACACCAACCGCAAGGGCGATCGCCACTGGAGACACACTAGCTTGAAGAGGACTAAAAGCAGACACCAAAAACACACCGCCGATACCGAATCCAGTACCGATCGCACCACCAGCAGCAGACAAAATCACAGCCTCAATCATAAACTGAATCAGAATATCTTGAGGAGAAGCACCGATCGCCTTTCGCAGTCCAATTTCCTTAGTACGTTCAGTCACAGAAACCAGCATAATATTCATAATCCCGATGCCGCCCACAAACAGCGAAATTGCCGCCACAAAAGCCAACATCAGAGTCAAAGCACCAGTAATGCTGCCCAAAGTCTTCATTAAATCCTTCTGATTTCGGACAGTAAAATCATCTTCCTTAGTAATATTGTGTCGCAAGCGCAGCAAATTTTCAATTTGAAATTGCGCCGCCCGCATCAACTTCTCATCTTTCACAGAAACCGAAATAAATGTTACCTTAGTACCGTAGGGAGACGAACGACCAACAATGCGGTTAGCCATCGTTGTCAGCGGCAAATAAACATTCATATCTTGATTGTCACCAAAACTAGAACCCTTAGCCTGCATCACTCCAATCACTTGAAAAGTCGCGTTTTTGATGCGAACATATTGACCTACAGGCTGTATATTGCCAAACAATTGTTCAGCAGCTTCCGAACCCAAAGCAACTACATTTTCCTGTCTTTCCAAATCTAATTTGTTTAAAAAACGACCTTTACCAACATCAAAGCTTCTGACTGTCAGAAATTCGGGAGTAGTTCCAACAATGGAAGACGAAACGTTTTTATTGCGGTAAGTAACCAGTTGACTGTCGTTGAGAGTTGGTGCAACTTCTTGCACAGAAGCGACTTGAGAGGCTATCGCCTGAGCATCATCCAACACCAAAGTCTGAGGAGGAATCACCGGGCGACTTTGCGCGTCAGGACTTCCGGGAATGATAAACAGCAAGTTTGAACCCAAAGAGTTAACTTGTCCCGCAATATAGGTTTGAGCTCCTTCGCCAATACCAATCATCGAAATTACGGAAGCATTACCGATGATAATTCCTAACATCGTCAAGCTGCTGCGTAACTTGTTTGCTGTCAAAGTTGTGACAGCCATTTTGACACTTTCAAAAATATCCATGAGTCTATTTTAGATTTTGGATTTTGGATT
>JAYUGZ010000736.1:0-3423 GCA_043767465.1 Cyanobacteriota bacterium | reverse complement strand
CAACCTACATTTAGTTGCCTTTGGTTCGGGGGAAACTCCTCCTCCCTCTTTGCCTCTGCCGGAGGGTACTGAGTATATAAGCTCACCAAATCAAGACCAACTCAGAGAATGCTACAGTAAATGCGATGCTTGGTTGTTTGGCAGCCGCTCCGAAGGCTTTGGTTTGCCAATTATCGAAGCGATGGCTTGCGGCACTCCAGTCATCGGCACTCCTGCTGGTGCTGCTCCAGAACTACTTGCTGGTGGGGGTGGAATCCTGGTCGAGCCAGAAAACCCAGAGGATATGGCAAAAGCGATCGAGCAAATTTGTCAGTTGTCTGATACCGAGTGGCGGGCAATGTCTGAGAAAGCTTTGGAGACGGTGATCAATTATACCTGGGAGGATGCAGCCGATCTCTTCCAGGCTGCACTCTACACGGCACGGGAACGCCAGCCACAATTAACGGACAAGGCGTAAAATTGAGGTTGATTTAAAAGATCGGGGAAGAGGCGATCGTTTAAGCGAGATTTTTTATCGGGCAAATTGAGTTGTCTGTCTACAATTTTACTGCTAAAAAAAACGTATGGCTGCATTAATCCCAATTGCTCTGTTCGGCTGGATTCCCGTCGTTTTTTACCTTTTTATCAGATTTCCGACTCAGCGGGCGGTAATTATAAGTTTTGTGGTAGCGTGGCTGTTTTTGCCGCAAGCTTCTTATCCCATCCCCCTATTGCCGCCGTATAACAAAATATCGGCGTCTTGCTACGCGATTTTGCTGGCTACTATTTTATACGATACTGCGCGCATCACCACTTTTAAACCGGGTTGGCTGGACATACCAATGGTAATTTGCTGTTTGTGTCCCATAGTTTCACAAGTTACTAATGGCGGCAGCCCGATTTCTCCGACTTTCAACCAAATCATTACTTGGGGTCTGCCTTATTTTTTAGGACGCTTGTATCTGGGTAATTTAGACGGGCTGCGACAATTAGCGATTGGAATTTTTGCAGGTGGGTTGGCCTACATTCCTTTTACTTTAATTGAAGGGGTTAGGGGCCCTATTCTGCATCAAATGGTTTACGGAATGAGTGCCTTTGAAGACTGGGGTCAAGCAAGGCGTATGGGGGGGTGGAGACCGGTCGTATTTATGCAGCACGGTTTGATGGTGGGCGTGTGGATGATGACAGCAGCCTTAATCGGAGTTTGGCTGTGGCAAACTGGGACGCTTAAAAAGTTTCAGGGCCGCAACATCAAGACTCTAGCTATTGTATTAACTATCGCTTTTTTCCTGTGCCGTTCTACTGGCGCCTACAGTTTATTTGCGATCGGGTTGCTCATATTATTCTGTGCCAAGTGGTTACGCACCTCTTTGCCCCTGCTATTCGTAATTGGATATGTAGTGTTTTATCTGTATATGTCTGCATCGGGTCAATTTTCGAGCCAAGAGGTGATCGGCTTCATCACTCAATTATTTGGCGAAGAACGAGCCGCTTCTCTGAAGTTTAGATTTGACATGGAAGAGATATTGGGGGAAAAAGCGCGCCAAAGATTTCTGTTTGGCTGGGGGGATTCGGGCGGAAACCGCGTGTACAACCAGTATGGTAAAGATATCTCGGTCACCGACAGCTTGTGGATTATTTCATTTGGTTCCAACGGTGCAGTCGGCTTAGCTAGTTTATTTTCTTCCTTGTTACTTCCTGTTGTGGTCTTTTGCGTCAAGTATCCCGCCAGAACCTGGTCTAATCCCAAAGTAGCGCCCGCTGCGGCGCTGGGAGTAGCCTTAACTATGTACGTGTTTGACTGTGTTTTGAACGCTATGACTAACCCGATTTTTGCGGTCATTGCTGGAGGAATATCGGGTCTGGTTTTAAAAGCTCCAGAAAGTCTTAAAGCCAAGAAAACCAGTTCGCCGCCAAGAAGACAGTCGCTGGTTCACCAAAAATCAGGATGAGGTTCGCGCGCTCGCCATCTCAGCTAGAATATCTTGTATTCGTGGGATACAAAAACTCAAAAATCTACTACCTTTAAATCAAATCAAGTTCGTGAGTTTCGTTCTCTTTCTCAGTTGCTCAAAATTAGTGAGTCTAAAAAATGTAAAAATTTATTTTTTAGATTAATTTACAAGGGTTCAACGATTAGCACGGATTGGGGTTTTGATTAAAACTGTGTTGCAATTTGTAAATATTAATGGGTCTTACCAGAAACAATTGGTTTAAAGCCCCAAGCCCTAAAGGCGAGAAATTAAAATCAGACTATTGATTACTCCAATCCTCGGACTTCTAGGTAGAGGTCGCACTCCGAAGTCACAGGTCAACTGAATGAAACACTTTTTGCGAGAAGGAGCTGATGCTTTACACAATCTTTAAAATTCCTGAGTGGACAGTTAGGGTGTACGGGGATATACTTAAGAAAGTATATTCACGCCCCGCCCCCAAGTAGTGAAAAACATTCTTGCTGTAGTGGGGTGAGAGTTTGAGTTGTAGCTTAAGATTAAGGTCGGAAGGTAATAACAAATGAAAACAGTTAATTTATTGAATGTCTCTATAGATAACTTGTCAATAACAGAGTTGTTTGAAAAACTCGATTCCGAAGGCGGTGTCGTATTTACGCCGAATGTAGACCACTTAATTAAGTTGCAGTATGACCGCGACTTCTATGAAGCTTACAATACATCTAGTTATAGAGTATGCGACAGTCAAATATTGATGTATGCCTCAAAATTTTTGGGAACTCCTCTCAAAGAAAAAATTTCCGGTTCAGACTTGTTTCCGGCATTTTATCTGTATCACAAAGATAACGAGAACATTAAAATATTTTTGCTAGGAGCGGCGGTCGGTATTGCTAAAACAGCCCAGGAAAAAATCAACCAAAAAATTGGTAGAGAAATAGTGGTTGAAGCACTTTCTCCTTCTTTTGGCTTTGAAAAAAATGAGGAAGAGTGCGAAACAATAATTGACGCGATTAATAAATCAGGAGCTACAGTTCTGGCTATAGGAGTGGGAGCGCCGAAACAAGAGAAGTGGCTGGTTAAATACAGAAGCAGATTCACACAGGTCAAGGTTTTCTTGGCCATAGGTGCAACTATTGATTTTGAAGCTGGTTGCAAAGCCAGATCTCCCAAATGGATGAGCGAAGTCGGCATAGAATGGGCGTACAGATTGTTAAGCGAACCGAGAAGGTTGTGGAAAAGATATTTGATCGAAGGTCTGCCATTTTTCCGCTTGATTGTAGAACAAAAATTAGGGTTTTATAAAATGCCTTTTGTTAGATAGCAAAACCACGAAGCTAAAATGGGAAGGCGGTTCCTAAAAACGGCAGCGACAAATCTTTAACGTAAATGAAGCTGAGTATCAGACTCTGGTGTTTGACTTGGGCGCCAGACGGATGCAAGCTGTGGATAGCCCGATCGCACTTTTCCCCCAAAATTTTCATTCTTGCTTTCA
>JAYUGZ010000735.1:0-3424 GCA_043767465.1 Cyanobacteriota bacterium | reverse complement strand
AAACTCCGATTCCCGAGGCAATTTCGCGCATAGTTACTGAGGAGTAACCTTTTTCGGCAAATATGTCAAAGCATTTGTTGATTAATTCTTTGCGGTATAGATCGCGATCGACTATTTTTGGCATGGGTAAACAGATTTTAGATTTTAGATTACCTAAAGTCTAAAATTTATTGGTTCGATAATCCTATATCGAACAGTCGATATAGTATCACTGGCTACAAGACTGATTTTTGGTGGTTTGCGGACAGGGTTATATTTATATCGAACGGTTGTTATATTTACTACAACACAGAGCAGTACAATTTGTCAAGGGGTCGGGAGATTTTTTTAGTCGTTAGCGCAGCCCGCCCCTACGGGGGCTGCGCCAACGGAGAGGATCGCCCTGCCAGAAATGAGACAAAATGGTAAAAGCCAACATCCGTCAGCCTTCGGAAGCGCTAGAAAATGCCAAATTAAGATTAAAAAGGCGATCGAAGTGAGATAATTCATGAGAGTAAGAACCTACGAAATCGGCGATACCAAACAAATTGTGCAACTGTTTTACGACACCGTGCACGAAGTAAATATTCGGGATTACACAACAGCACAAGTAGATGCTTGGGCACCCGCAGATATCGATATCGCAAGTTGGACTAAAAGTTTAAGCAGTAAATTTACCTTCGTAGCAGAAGAGGGCGCTAAAATTGCAGGTTTTGGAGAATTGGAAACAAACGGTCATATCGATCGCTTTTACTGTCATCAAGACTTTCAAAGACAAGGAGTTGGCAAGCTAATTTTAAAACAAATTGAATCAAAAGCCCAAGATTTAGGACTTAAAAAATTATTTACCGAAGCCAGCATTACAGCTCGACCTTTTTTTGCAAGCCAGGGATTTATTGTTATCCGAAAGCAAGAAGTAGAACGGAGGGGACAAAAATTCATCAATTTTATAATGGAAAAAAATATATAAACAACGATTTGTGTAAAATTAAATCAAAGAGTTTTGCAGAGGAGTTGCGATGGTGACGGAAGCTACAAATGTGCTGGGCGGAAAGTTAGAGACTTGCTGCACTTCGCCAATGACGGGCTATTATCGAGACGGCAAATGCAATACAGGCGGCGGCGACTTTGGGGCTCACACTGTTTGCGCTCAACTGACAGCAGAGTTTTTGCAATTCACCAAGTCGAACGGAAACGATCTGAGCACTCCCGTACCGGAATTTAACTTTCCCGGTTTGAAGCCTGGGGATTGCTGGTGTTTGTGCGCTTCTCGCTGGAAGGAAGCAATGGATGCTGGATGCGCGCCGCGTGTGGTTTTGGCCGCGACTCACGCTTTGACTTTGGAATACGTTTCTTTGGATGAATTGAAGCAGCACGCTGCTGATTTGTAGGGGGGAAATAACGGGCGATCGGGCTTTTATACAAAAAGCTCGAACCCGATCGCACTTTATATTTGGCAGTTCCCATCACAACTTACGAATCTTTTTTAAGTCGGGAGTTACCTCAAGCGTCGGTTAGACAACACCAAGTCAAGCTTATTGTGTATAACCCAGTTCAGGAGGCAATAGTCAAATGGATCGACTAGAGCATTACCGTCAGTGCATTCAAAAACTCCTAATTGAAGACAGCAAGATAGCACCAATTAACGGAAAAATTGAGGTAGAAACAATTTTCGATCGAGAAAACGATCGCTATCTAGCCGTCGATTTAGGATGGGACGGACACCGCCGCGTGTATAACTGTGTGTTTCATTTGGATATTAAAAATGGCAAAATCTGGATTCAGCGAAATCAAACTGACAGACAGATTACTGATGAATTGGTAGAAATGGGAGTACCCAAAGAGGATATTGTGCTAGGAATTCAGCCAACTTATGCACGCGAACATACAGGGTTTGGAGTTGCAGAGTAATATAAAATGCGGCTTCAATCGCGAGTGAAATATTTAAGTGCGATCGGGCGTCAGTGTAAAGTTTTATGCTTTAAGTTACCACTGACAGATAGACTCTGGCTTGAGAGGGCAAGTTTTGGGAGCGATCGGATTTTTGCTGAGGTTGACCCACTCTAGTTTAGTCAAGGATGCTAGGGGTTTGATGTCCCCGATCTGATTGTTGTTGAGATTGAGCGCAATCAGTTTAGTCAAGGATGCTAGGGGTTTGATGTCCCCGATCTGATTGTTATCGAGGTAGAGCAAAGTCAGGTTGGTCAAGGATGTTAGCGGTTTGATGTCACCGATTTGATTGTTTCCGAGTGAGAGCAAAGTCAGGTTGGTCAAGGATGCTAGCGGTTTGATGTCTCTAATTTGATTGTTATCGAGGTAGAGAAACTCCAGTTTAGTCAAGGATGCTAGTAGTTTGATGTCACCGATCTGATTGTTGTTGAGCCAGAGCAAAGTCAGGTTGGTCAAGGATGTTAAGGATTTGATGTCTCTGATTTGATTGTTGCCGAGCCAGAGCTTAGTCACGTTAGCCAAGGATGCTAGTGGTTGGATGTCTCTAATTTGATTGAAGCTGAGGTCGAGTTCAGTTAGGTTAGTCAAGTATTCTAGCGGTTTGATGTCGCTAATTTCATTGAATTCGAGGTTGAGTGTTGTGAGGCTGGAAAGTTTACGATCGGCCTCATCGCACTCAATAGTTCCTACTATTTTTAACAGCACTTCAACTGTATGTTTGGCTTCAGGGCTTAAAGCAGCTCGATCGCGACACCAATCGGCAAATGTTCGTCTACTGTTTCCCGATCGCACTTCTGTTGCTTTCGCCGACACTCCATTTCCAGATAATGCTAGGATGGCACAGCAAGCAAGTGCGATCGACTTTTGTAAATTCATGTGTTTGTGTACAACGATAAGTGTCATAATCTTGTACTTCTAATTTATAGTCAAAGCCATCTTGCATAAAACTTATAATTTATTCAGTCCTTTTCAAAGGACTTAAGCTTTGAGGCAGGGGTTTAAACCCCTGCCGGCCTGAAGGAAAGATCGCAAGATCGTGCCATTCCAAAACATCAATCGAAAACTCTCTGAATCGCCTCACTCTGGCAACTTATACTGCGCGACAATGCGCTTAGCATATTCCGGCACATGAGCCTCCAACTTCTCAGGATAATTGCGCTTCACATACAGATAATTGCGAGTGAAATGAGAATCGATCGAAAACCGAGCATATTCCAAACCCTTCGGCCCAATTCTCTCAATAAAAACTCCCATCAACTTCGCCGCCCACATCGGCAAAGTCACCCCTTTTTCATAAGCCGGAATGCTTTGCTGAACCGCTTCTTTCCTATTTCCCTGAGACATCACTGGCTGAGTGTTAAGCTGATCCGTTACCAAATCTAACATCTCTTGCCCGGTGTCATTTCGCACCACAATCCACTGCCAGCCAAAAGGTGCTCCCATGTAGCCCACAACTAAATCTGCTAAGGAATTGACATAATCAAAACAGCTCAAA
>JAYUGZ010000734.1:0-3426 GCA_043767465.1 Cyanobacteriota bacterium | reverse complement strand
AATCTGATTATTCTAGTTATATTTTGCATCAATAAAGGTCGATCGCCCGAACCAGACCCAAAAAAATCTACAGCTAAGACGGCAAATACAACACAACGTATACGGTTTGCCACAATACTGCGATCGCGCAAACGCCGTACATTAGGAAGAGTAAAGAAAAGCAGTCAACAACTGTAGCGGTGCAAGCATCATGTGATGCAACCGTCCCCTAACAGGTTCGGTAAACACGCCTTCATCCCAAGGTCTAACCGCCCGCAGTATAGAGATAAGCACCCTATCGAAGACTGTATTAAAGCAGGACTCACTACCCGTAAACCGCGAGGTAAAGTCGCAGTCCTGAATAACCAGACTATCGCACAGATAGAAAACCAAAATTTTGTAGAGATTGGAGCCGGAACACCCCTATGGGAAAAGTAGTTTGAATTGACTTAGGTACGACAAACTCCTGCGTCGCAGTTATGGAAGGCGGCAAACCCACCGTCATAGCCAACGCCGAAGGGGGTCGCACCACACCTTCCGTAGTAGCATATGCTAAAAATGGCGATCAGCTTGTCGGACAAATCGCCAAGCGTCAAGCCGTGATGAACGCCGAGAACACCTTTTACTCAGTAAAACGGTTTATCGGGCGTCGGGTTGACGAAGTAACCCACGAAACCACTGAAGTTTCCTACAAAGTCCTGAAAGTCGGCAACAGCCTGAAACTAGACTGTCCCGCCCGCGGCAAACAATTTGCTCCGGAAGAAATTTCCGCGCAAGTGTTGCGCAAACTCGTAGAAGACGCCAGCAAATACCTCGGCGAAACTGTTACCCAAGCGGTAATTACAGTCCCCGCCTACTTCAACGACTCCCAGCGCCAAGCTACTAAAGACGCTGGAAAAATTGCCGGTATTGAAGTTCTGCGGATTATTAACGAACCTACAGCAGCGGCTTTAGCTTACGGATTAGATAAAAAGAGCAACGAAACCATCCTAGTTTTTGACTTGGGCGGCGGTACTTTCGACGTATCGATTCTCGAAGTCGGCGACGGCGTATTTGAAGTGTTGGCAACTTCTGGAGACACTCACCTCGGCGGTGACGACTTCGACAAAAAAATCGTCGATTTCATCGCTAATGACTTCCAAAGAGCCGAAGGAATTGACCTCCGCAAAGATAAACAAGCACTGCAACGCCTGACGGAAGCAGCCGAAAAAGCCAAGATTGAACTGTCGAGTGTTACTCAAGCAGAAATCAACTTGCCCTTTATTACTGCGACTCAAGACGGGCCAAAACACTTGGATATGACTTTGACGCGGGGCAAGTTTGAAGAGCTTTGTTCCGATTTGATCGATCGCTCTCGCATTCCCGTAGAAAACGCAATCCGCGACGCCAAACTCGACAAATCAGCAATTAACGAAGTTGTCTTAGTTGGCGGTTCTACGCGCATTCCAGCCGTGCAAGAACTGGTCAAAAAAATCCTGGGCAAAGACCCGAACCAAACGGTAAACCCGGATGAAGTGGTCGCAGTCGGTGCAGCAATTCAAGCTGGCGTGCTTTCTGGCGAAGTCAAAGACATCTTGTTGCTGGACGTTACCCCGCTATCTCTCGGTGTCGAAACCTTGGGCGGCGTGATGACCAAAATAATTCCCCGCAACACCACTATTCCTACCAAGAAGTCGGAAACTTTCTCGACTGCTGTAGACGGCCAAACAAACGTGGAAATTCACGTTTTGCAAGGCGAACGAGAAATGGCCAATGACAACAAAGATTTAGGCACTTTCCGTTTAGATGGAGTTCCCCCAGCCCCCCGTGGCGTACCTCAAATTGAAGTTACCTTTGATATCGATGCTAACGGTATTTTGAATGTAGCTGCTAAGGATAAAGGTACTGGTAAGGAGCAATCGATTAGCATTACTGGTGCTTCTACTTTGCCCAGCAATGAAGTCGAGCGCATGGTGAGAGAAGCCGAATCGAATGCTTCTGCTGACAAGGAACGTCGCGAACGGATCGATCGCAAAAACCAAGCAGACTCTTTAGCTTATCAAATTGAGAAGCAGATGGCAGAACTTGGAGACAAGATTCCTGAAGCTGACAAAACCAAGCTAGAAGGCACGCTAAAAGACTTGCGGGAGGCGATCGGCAAAGAAGACGACGCAGCCATCAAGACGCTGACAACCGAGTTGCAACAAGCGTTTTACGCAGTCAGCAGCAACCTGTACCAGCAAGCAGACGGCTCGACTGGCGGCCCGACTGGCGGCCCTGGAGACGGCGGCCCGACTGGCGGCGGCGACGACGTGATTGATGCCGACTTCACCGAAGGCAACAAATAGTAGGCTAAACTAACAGCCCGCAGTTAGAAGTAGGAAACCCGGTTTTGAATAGAAGCCGGGTTTCTCTGTATGATGAAAGCTTTGATGATTCGGCGATTGAAATCGCTTCTACAAAAACGAAGTCCGCCTCCGCGGACTAAGAAATAAAGTCAGGAGTAATCTAAATGTCTCGTCCTCCTATACAAAATTCATCCGCAAATACTCCCAACAACTCCCATGTTGCATCCTTGCGCCGACTCCGCCGCATCAGCCATTTACTCGACAATGCAATTCCAATTCCCGGCACAAAATACCGCATTGGACTCGATCCAATCTTGGGACTAATCCCGGGCGGCGGCGATTTGGTAGGTTCAATCTTTGCAGGTTATGTTGTGTTTAAATCTGCTCAAATGGGAGTGCCGCAAGAGACTTTAGTAAAGATGGCCGCTAACATCGTATTTGATACAGTTGCTGGGACTGTACCAGTGGCTGGAGACTTGTTGGATGTTGCTTGGAAAGCTAATGTCAAGAATATAGAATTGCTGGATGCTCATTTAGGTTCTCCTGAACCTGCTGGGAAAAAAGCTGATTGGTTGTTTGTGGCGGCTTTGCTGTTGGGTTTGATGTTAATTGTCGGAGGCGTGATTTTCTTAAGCGTTATGCTTTTCGGGTGGTTATTCCGAGTATTTACTGGACGTTAATATTAGATTTTAGGGTAAAAATAAGAGATTTGCGATCGCCACCAACAACTTACTCCCTTCCTTCCTGATTCTTCCTTCGCGCCCTTCGCGTCTTCGCGGTCAATAAGATCCGGCGTGTCAATTATTCAATCAAAAATTAAAAATCAAAAATCAACAATCGGTTGACGGCGGCCCCCTCAAGCGGCTACGCTGTGAATTGAGAGGTTGCTTTGCTTGCAGAGGAGGCAGCCCGTGTCGCCCGAAAATCTAGTTGCACTGCCCAAAGCTGCGCTAACAGCAATGGACAGCATAACCGCCAAACTGGAACAAGCAGTCTGGAGGCTAACAGAGCATCATAACACTCTCTGTGGCCGCCCTGCTATCTGTTGAACTGCGGGGCGGCTGGATTTTTGGGTTTCCTTAGAAAACCCAAAGTCAGGAGAACATAATATGTCACAGGA
>JAYUGZ010000733.1:0-21875 GCA_043767465.1 Cyanobacteriota bacterium | reverse complement strand
AGCCGAAAATACCGCCGAAGAAATTTTTGATAAAACCAAACATTAGACTTACTCCTTTTGTTCTTTTAGAGAAATTTGTACAAGTTTGTCAACAAAGTTAGACTACGAGGTAAGGCAACTTTTGTCTATATTTCTTAATCAAAATTTACATTTTTTGATTAAAAATGCAGAGCTTCTAGTAATTTTTACTCAGTAATGGCAGTCTCAACTTTGCACTTATTTACGATTATCTCAGAATTTATGACTGATTTGCTCATTTGCCGGCGATACCTCGATCCGATTCGCCATCTGTCCCACTAGGGGTCAAACTCCCTAGGGGAGTGATTTATGCTGTAATCGGCAAGCAATTTTCTTTTCAAATGAACAGTTCGCTCGATCGCAATCCCGTCATCCTCATCCACGGCATCTGGGACACAAAGACTATTTTCAGCAAAATGTCCGCCCACCTCACCCAACTCGGATGGTGTGTCCACAGCCTCAACCTCACCCCCAACGACGGTAGCCTCGGCCTCGACTCCCTAGCCAAGCAACTCGCAGACTACATCTCTGAAACCTTCGATCCACAACAGCCTTTAGACATAGTAGGCTACAGCATGGGCGGCATCGTCAGCCGCTACTACGTCCAGCGACTTGGAGGAATTAACCGAGTCGAGCGTTTCATCACCATATCTTCCCCTCACAGAGGAACCCTCACCGCGTATTGCCTACCTTTACCAGGATACCTGGATATGCGCCCCGATAGCGGCTTGCTGCGCGATTTGAATCAAGATGTAACCATGCTCAAACGCATAAACTTTACCTCAATGTGGACGCCATTTGACATCATGATTGTACCGTCGAACAGTTCCCAAATGCCAGTAGGAAAAGAAATTAAACTCAACATAATGCTGCACCGCCAAATGATCACAGAACCTCAAAGTATTAACGCATTAGTTGAAGAACTAAAAGCACCAATTAAAAATAAAATTCCACTTAAAAATGAATAGCAATTGCAGTCGCAACCCAGTCTTGCTAATTCACGGAATCTTCAGAAAATCGGGAATCTTTTACAAAATGTCTGCCTACCTCAGAGATTTAGGTTGGTCAGTCTACACCCTAGACCTTGCGCCCCATTGGGGCAACGCCAGCTTGGAGGAGTTGGCCCAACAACTAGCAGATTATATAGACAAAAACTTCGAGCCACAACAGCCTTTAGATATAGTAGGGTTGAGCATGGGCGGTTTAGTCACTCGCTACTACCTGCAAAGGTTAGGCGGAATTAACCGAGTGCAGCGCTTTATTGCCATATCTTCCCCTCACAGCGGTACTTGGACGGCTTGCACTCTCTGGGGAAAAGGCTGCGTTCAAATGCGTCCGGGCAGTGCTTTTCTGGAAGATTTAAATCGAGATGCTGCCTTGTTGGAAAAACTCAATTTTACTTCGATTTGGACAGATTGGGATTTCATCATCGTCCCTGCTTCTAGTTCCCAAATATCGGTGGCAAAAGAAGTAAAATTGTCCGTGTTCGCCCATGCTATGATGGCGAGGCATCCCAGCAGTTTAGAAGCAGTTGCCGAAGCACTTTTAGAACCAGTGAAAAATCATAATTAAGATCATACGGCGGTTGAAACCGCCAGTCAAACGATGTCCGCCGGACGCCGACTGAAGATAAGATCAGACGGCGGTTGAAACCGCATCTACACAAACGATGTCCGCCGGACGCCGACTGAAGATAAGAACGTAATTTCAACCGCCCGCTCTTCTTCTCAATTACTAAACTGTATCGCCGACTTCAGCGTATTCGCTGCGACCAAAAATTGCCTCAGCTTCGCAGTAATACTTGAACTCCAGTATATTGTGGAAAGGGTCTTCTAAGAAGAAAGTGCGGTGCTCTGTGGGTAAACCGATAAATCGCCGCCTTGGTTCTTGATAGAAATTCAAGTTGTTTTGCTGGGCTTTTTCTAATAAGCCTTCCCAGTCAGCTTCGTTCGTAAAAATTAACCCAAAATGCCGGGGATAGATGCCTCGCTGAGGCGTCAAAGGTTCGTGGCTGACGTGGGCGACAATTTGATGGCCGCACAAACCCATAATTGCAGAATTCGGCGATTCGCGACCTAGTTTGCAGCCGAGCCCGTCTACGTAGAAGGCTTTGGTTTGCGCAATATCGGTCACGGGGAAGGCAAGATGAAATAAGACTTGGCTCATGGAGGTACTAAATGCAGAATTCAGAATTGTTCTTTAATTATTTATCTTGGTCTAATCCTTGGTTGGTGGCGATCGCCCTCAATACATTTTTACTCGCGATCGCCACACTTGCTCCTAAAAAATTACTCACACCCGCTGGGCAATTTCACGGCTGGGCCCTGGGTGTCATCATCTGGGGCTGTTTGGGATGGCAAGGCTATGCTGTGGTGATGTTTTACTTTCTCGCGGGATCGGGAGTTACCCGCATCGGTAAAGCCCAAAAAGAAGCTGAAGGCATTGCCGAAAAGCGTTCCGGTGCCCGAGGCCCGGAAAATGTCTGGGGTTCGGCTTTAACCGCTACTGTTTGTGCTGTGGGAGTTTTGGGATTATCTATTTTAGGAGAGACAGGCAATTTTTTAGGAGAGACAGGCAAGATGCCTGTGCCACCAGATGTGATTTCCCTGCTGTTGCTGGGCTATGCGGCGAGTTTTTGCACCAAACTTTCTGATACCTGCGCCAGCGAAATCGGCAAAGCTTACGGGAAGCGGACGTTTTTGATTACTACGTTACAGCCTGTACCTAGGGGTACGGAAGGGGCCGTAAGTTTGGAAGGAACGATCGCAGGTATTGTCGGATCGATTCTGATTGCGCTTGTGAGTTGGGCTGTGGGTTTAATTGACTTGACAGGAATTGCTTTTTGTGTTATTGCAGCTTTTATTGCTACCAACATCGAGAGCGTGATTGGCGCGACGGTGCAATCTAAGTTTGAGTGGCTGACGAATGAGGTAGTGAATTTTTTCAATACATTCATCGGGGCGATCGCAGCGATCGTCTTAGCCTCAGCCTGGACAACTTTTTTCGCTTAGTCAATCCTGGACGCGATCGCCACTCAAGAAACCGGGTTTTTACGATAATTCAAGGCATTAATGCAATGTTTTTGGAAAAAACCCGGTTTCTGCGCCCAGCACAATTAGTAATTAATCATTACCCATTAGTTTCAAGCAATGACAACTGACAACTGACAACTGGCAACTGACAACTGACAACTGACAACTGACAACTGACTAACCACATTAATCATCGTCTTTCGGCCCAAAAACCATTTGTACAATCATCGTTGGTTCACCTCGCTTGTGATAGCGATCGGCCCAATTGCGAATAATTTCATCTAATTCCTCAACAGCTTGTTCTAGCCGTTCGGGGGGAACATCCAAAGTCTCCATAATTCGCATTACTTTCGGTTGTTTTTGGGCCCAATCCTGCATCAGCCGGAAATATCTAGCGGTATCCTCCACCATCGTAAACGTGCGCTCTTCCTGCTCTGCTGGAGAGTAAGTTGCGCGGCTGAGGGCATAAAAAGGCATTCCCCAAGGAGAATCTATGCGAGTCACCGTTCCGGAATAGATCAAGCGGCGCTTGATGTGTTCTGCTAGAGCTTCACTCAAAGGCATTCGCCTTTCTGGAGGCATATCTTCTTGCGATCGCCTATGCAGAAACTCGATCAACTCCATAAACTGAAAAGAATTGATCAGTTGAGCGTCAGGCGGATTAGGAGGAATCTTACCTTCTAGATATTTTTTTTCATCCGCAGTCAAGCTGTTTCCCGGAATCCGGGGGCGTCCCGGAACCCAAGCATATTGTTCCAGCCAGACATAGGGAAACTGAATCAAATATCTAGGTTCTTGGGAACCCAACATTTTCATCAATTTTCCTTTAGTCAGAGCTTCCCGGACTTCCTCAACGATCACCTTGACCCGTTTCGGCTCAATGTGATGCAAGTGTCCGGTCATCCGCAGGTTGTTGTCCTGCTCCATATAAGTCATGTAAATGGCACACTTAGCGGCAGTGGCAGCCGCGTCTAGAAACGCCCCGTGCCTGTGCCCACTGGTTCTCATGGCGCTAAACGCCAGATATAGCATGATCTGATCCATTGCACTAGGGCTAAGGCTTTTGACCAGATCTAAAGAGTCATTTTTCATCACAATCTCCGAAATAGTAAAACCTGGAGGCATCTTGTCGTCCTCCATTTAAAAATTATTGCGATCGCGCCGAATCAAGCATAGCCGACGTTTGCCGGAAACCTTGCCAGTCACCTGAATATTCAGGCGAGTTAATTTCCCTGATGTCACTGTGGGCTTAAAGGCGATCGACACCGCATAAGTGGTTCTTATTGGTGAATTTTAGTAGAGTGCTGCACCCTCTGCACTCAGCGTTTACCTATATATAAGTTAGTTATCGCAAGTTTATTATAGTGCAGCCGTTGAAAATTAAACCCCATCGGCGGGGGGGGGGATGTAAATAAGTGTTGCGATCGCAGGAACTTGAGGTGGCGCCGAGAGGGGGAGAATGGGAGAATAAGAGAGGGGAAGAAGCGGAGCATTTGTCATACAAAACCGCCAGATACTAGAGTATGTCTCTAGGTAGATGGCGGTTCCAGGTTTATATGCTAACATTTATAACACAAAAAAAATCTCCGAAAGGCTGGCAACAAAAGTGCAGTTGCCGTTTAACCCGAAAAACTAGAATCCCAGAAAATCAGATCGATCGAATCAACGGCCCGAACCAACTCAGTTACGGCAATCACTTGACTCCAGTACCATTAGAAATTTTGTAGCGCCTGAGTAACATTAGGCTCGGTAAAGCTTCTGCGTCCGCTGCCCCTTTCAGCAGCGCGCTCGCCCTTTTGTTGGGTTTGCGCGGACAACATATATTGGGCGGTGGCAGTTTCGAGCATTTGTGAAGATTCAAAAGCACTAGCAGCGCTGGCACTCAAGGTAATGCCCAACAGGCTCAGTAAAGCAATTGCAGTGTAAGTTTGCATGGGTAGTATCCGTGTCAGTGTCTATTACCTGATACGGACTTACCCCGATCGATCAGGATAGATTTCTGGCAATTTCGGAACTTTGCAAAAAACCTTATCCATTCAATGCTACTGCTCCTGCCAGCAGCCAAGCACCGGCAAAATTCAGCCTGCCCGATACTGTCAGAGGCTTTTCGGTTTCGCAATTATGTAAAAATTTGTCGGTTTCCGAGTCCAAAGTCACGAGTTGCCAAGTTTGACTGGCTACGGATGCGGGACTTGTCAGGGTTAGCGTCCAGTTTGGTGCGCTCAGGCGGCGGAAAATGCCCGAAAATTGGCTGTCGGTATTTGCTGTTTTACCGCTGGGATTTACAGAGAAATCCGGTTCAAATGTCAAGGTTCTGGGTTCAAATACAGAACTTTCGCCCAGAAATCCGGTTTCGGGATAGTTTTTGACAGATAAAGGACATTCGCCGCTGGCGGGATATGCTTGAGGTCGATCGAGATAATAGCGTTGCCAATCGAGCCAATCCGATCGCTCTAGTGTCAAATTAAATAAAGGAATAACTGCCGCCCTGGCCTCGGAATCTTGCAGCAAAGCTTCCTGCAAAACTCTGACAGGCAAATCGCGCGGCCCACATCCAGCTTCCGCGCACAAAGCCGCCGCCATCCCCGCCGCCTGTCCGATATTCATCACCACAGGCTGCAAGCGAGTTGCACCGTTGGCGATGTGAGACACGGAAATATTTTTTTCGCAGACTAGCAAACCGTCTGTACTCGCAGGAATTAGCGCACTGTAGGGAATTGTGAAGGGAGTGCCAGTCCAGCGGCCGCCCCAGCGGATGGATTTGGGCTGCAAGGGAATGTCGCCAGACGGGTAGTGGTGATCGTTAGCATAGTTGCCGATCGCAATTGTCTCGCAAATTCCCTGAGAGTCGATCGGCAATTTCGCAACTCTACCCCCGACAATCGGCAAAATATCTTGTTCTGTGACTGTACTTATCCCTCGCAAACGGCGGCTTTCTCGGTAGTACGGGTGCAAGGCGAAGGCAGAAAGCAGGGAAGAATTTGCTTGATTTTGTGTGTGTGAAATCGGGAAAATATTTTGTGCTAAACCGTAGCGCGAGCCGAGTTGCGTTTGAATGAAGCGGGCGAAACTTTGGCTGTGCCAGAGACTTTCTTGGAGAAATTCTTGTCGGGATGTTTTCGATTCAATTAGTCGATCGACCTTTTCACCATAATCATTACCACGAATCGGCCAATTAATCATCAACAATCCGCCGGGAAGCCTACCGTAATTGAGAAATTGCTCGGGAGTGTAATCTTTCCAAGCATCGGAAAATCGATCGGGATTGTCAATCGGTGGCGCCGGAATTTCTGGCGCAACCGCACCTTCCCCAAAATCCTGCATCAGAACCACCCAAGTCGGAGCTTGCACCGAATACCGTTTTGTGAGAGCGTTAGGAGCGATCGGCGCGCTGGGTTCTCCCCATTGGGCTTGAAATTCCCAACCCCAGCGGTGTCCAACCTCGGCTAAAGCCAGCAAATCTCCCAATTCCGTTGCATCCAAAGTGATTTTGGCAGCCACCGTAAAATCTGCAAACCGGACGCCAGAAATTCTGTTGCCTTCGCATAACACATGGAGAGCTGTTTGTCCAGAAATCCACTGCAAGTTCGGTAAACACTTAACCCAATCAGCAAAAATTTCAGCACCGATGCGGGGATCGTAAGTAAAAAAACTGACCCAGCCCCAATCTAAACCTCCCGGCTGTCGCTGCTGGAGTTCCCCAAGAAACGCGCCCCACAAACCTGTCTGAAAGGCGGCTAATTCGTTGCCGTCGGGGGCACACACGCCTGCTGTCGTCAGCATTCCTCCCAGCCAGGGAAATTCGCTGACTAAAATAGTTTTGGCACCTCGGCGGGCTGCTTGCACGGCTGCTGCGGTGCCGCCGGTGCCGCCACCGACTACCAAAACATCTGCTGTTAAGATTGAGGACATGGGGAATAGGATTTTAGATTTTAGATTTTAGATTTTAGATTGCAAGAGGCTCAGTCAGGTGCTACGGGATAAATGTTGGGCACGTTTGCGATCGCCAATTAAATTTTAAGATGTAAAGACTTGATAAATCATATATCGGTAATTACGCAGAGACCGCACATTTTTTATTTACGCAACACTTTCAGATTACTTATTTCTGCTCTTCCTCTGTATCAAGAACATCCTTTGCGTCGATCGAAAAAATTAGTTATTGTGAGACCGATCGCCTTTCAAATCAAAAAAAAGTAGAAAATGGGCAACCGCGATAGTAAGATAATAAATCCTATAATTTCCTCACAATTCACTACTAAAAAAGCAATTGAAAATGGACAAAGGTTTTATTTTGTGGTTCACCGGGCTGAGCGGTTCCGGCAAGACAACTATCAGCAAAGCTCTCGAACTCGAATTGAAGGGCCGAGGCTGCAAAGTTGAAATATTGGATGGAGATGTCGTTCGCACCAACTTGTCAAAAGGTTTGGGATTTAGCAAAGAAGACCGAGATACTAATATTCGGCGGATTGGATTTGTCGCGAACCTACTGAGCCGCAATGGAATTGTGGCAATTACGGCAGCGATTAGCCCCTACAGAGCAGTTCGCGACGAAATTAGGGCAATGGAGACAAATTTTGTTGAGGTGTATGTCAAAGCACCGTTAGAAGTGTGTGAAGCTCGTGATGTCAAAGGGCTGTACGCTAAGGCGAGAGCCGGAGAAATCAAAGGTTTTACGGGCGTTGACGATGCTTATGAAGAACCGCTCAATCCTGAGATCATTTGTTACACAGAGCGAGAAAGTGTCGAAGACAGTGTTAAAAAAGTTCTCAGCAAGTTAGAAGAGTTGGGTTACATTTGATGTTGGCGGGGTAAGAAGAGGATAGGGGCAAACAGCGATGGTGGTGAAAAGTTCTTCGCGCGACGTGCAACTCGATCAAAAATCTCACCCTTCGGCCTCCCCCGCACAGAGGGAAAGCAGAGGATTTTTCGCCTCTGTTTGCAGGAAAGCAACTGAGGGAGAGGTTTTGAGCAAAAGCGACAAGCTGGGTTATCGGGCAAGTAATGCTGTGAAAAATTTAATTCTCCAGAGTTTAACCGTGTCAGTGCTGGCGGTGGCGGTGGGTTCATCTCCGGCGGCGGCCCAGTTTTTGCCTCCTCCTCCTCCTCCTGCTTCGGGTTCTCCCCTACCAGTACCGGTACCGACATCGCCAGGATTTCCGGGATTTCCGGCAAGTGTACCTTCAAGTGTACGATCGGAAGTTTACACTTTGGGCGCGGGCGATCGCATTCAAATGGACATCTTCAACGTTCCAGAATACAGCGGCCCCAACGGCCAACACCAAATACAGGCCGACGGTTCCTTGAGTTTGCCCTTAATTGGCAGCCTGGGAGTGGCCGGAATGACCTTAGAACAAGCTTCTAATGCTGTCAAGGAGCGATACGGCAAATATCTCAAACGTCCTTGGATTACGCTGAAACTACTGGCGCCGCGGCCTTTGCAAATTGCGATCGCAGGCGAAATCAACCGCCCCGGAGCCTATACAATATCTTCAGCAGCAGGCCCTGGAGGCACAACAGAGCAAATAGGAACTCAAATGCCCACGATATCGCGGGCGCTGCGAATGGCGGGCGGAATTACCCAGTCAGCAGACGTGCGGCAAATCAAAATCCGCCGCCCCCAACGCAACGCACCGGAACAAATTATTAGTGTTGATTTGTGGGAATTATTGCAAAACGGCGATTTGCGCGCCGATATGACTTTGCGCGACGGCGATACGATATTTATTCCCACTGTCACTAGCCTCAACCGCCAAGAAGCACCGACTTTAGCAGTAGCTAACATTACCGGACAAAGCACTCAACCAATTAATATTGCTGTGGTGGGCGAAGTAACTCGCCCCGGTACTTATACTTTGGCCAAAGAAACTCAAACTAGGGTACAAGAGAATGAAATGGGTGCAGATTCTGGTTTGTTTGCTGCGAGGGAAACTCCCGGCTCCGGGGAAACTGTTTTGCAGCAAACTGTAACGAGAGCTATTAAAATGGCGGGCGGTATTACGCCGGTAGCTGATATCAGACAAATACAAGTTCGTCGCCTGACGCGGGCGGGCACCGAACAAATTATTAATGTGAATTTGTGGCAACTTTTGGAAGCGGGAGATGTATCCCAAGATTTAGCGCTGCAACAAGGAGATACGGTAATTGTTCCCAAAGCCGAAAATCTTGATGCACTCGAAGGCGCACAAGTTGCTAATTCTAATTTTTCACCGGATTCGATTAAGGTGAGTCTGGTGGGAGAAGTTGTGAAACCGGGGGCTTTTGCTTTAGGGCCCAACACTACTTTAAATCAAGCGCTGGTAGCAGCGGGAGGTTTTAATAAATCGCGGGCCCAAATGGATTCGGTGGATTTAATTCGCCTCAATCCTAACGGTACTGTTTCGCGACTAAGTGTTAAGGTGAATTTTTCCGCAACCGCCAATGAGGACACTAATCCCAAACTACAAAATAATGATGTAATCATGGTAAGGCGATCGAGCCGCGCTACGTTCTCGGATAATGTAGGCGGGACTCTGGCTCCTTTAAGCCCGCTGTTGGGAATATTCCGGTTGTTCAATATTTTTCGGTGATTTGAATAGACTAGCACTCAGGTCTCATCAACCCGGTTTATATAAAAAATTTCGGTTTTGTAACGAGATATCTAGTCAGAAATCGGGTTGATAAAACTGCGCCAGCCTTACAGATGTTTAAACAAATAAGTTGTAGAAATCAAATGAAACCAGGGAAAAAATCTCAAATAACACTGTTTAATAACAATAAAAAAGTTGTCGGGCAGCAAAAGTTATCTTCTGTGCTTTATGAAGAAGAGCAATTTTTTGGCAGGGACAACACACAGGAAGAAGAGTTAAGCTTTTGGGAGGTTTGCCGCAGTCGCTCCCTGTTAGTCATCGGTGTAGCAGCAGCAGTGACAACCGGGGTTTTTGCTTGGACTCTGAATCAAAAAAGCGAGTACGAAGGACGCTTTCAATTATTGGTAGAACCCGCAGTTACGCAAAACACTTTAGCAAAAATCTACTCCGGCGAGGTAAAACTGCAACCCGCAGCCCCCGCAACTCCAGAGCAGCCAGGTTTTGACTACGAATCGCAAATACAAGTTTTGCAAAGCCCGCAAGTAATGTCGCCGATTATTAAAGAGTTGCGGGCTAAATATCCCGAAATAAATTACAACTACCTTTTGAACCAAAAAGCAGATAATTTGCCGTTTTCTGAGGGAACCAGGCTGTCGATTAATCGCTTCAAAAATACCAAAATTATCGAAGTTAGATATCGGGATTATGATCCGAAAAAAATTCAGTTTGTTTTGGAAAAAGTTGCCCTAGGCTACCGCAACTACAGCGTGCAAGATACCCGAACTCAAATTAGCCAGAGTCTGGATTTTGTGAAATCGCAAATTCCCAACCAGCAAAAGCGCCAACAAGTTCTGCAAACTGAAATTCAAAAGTTGCGCCAGCAATACAATTTCATTGATCCGCAAATTCAAACCCAACAACTGGCGCAGCAAATCAGCCAACTTCAAGCGCAAAGATTGGACGCGCAAACGCAGCTCAACCAGCAGAGATTGCTCTATGCCAACTTGCAAAATCAGCTCGGATTAAACCAGCAACAAGCATTGATGGCTTCGGCTCTGAGTCAAGCTCCCCGCTATCAAGGAATGCTGACTCAATTGCAGCAGTTGGAAGGGCAAATTGCGATTAACTCGGCTACATATACAGACAACTCTCCGCAAATGCAATTGTTGCGAGATCAACGCAAAAACTTGATTCCTTTGTTGAAGAAAGAAGCCCAACAGGTTTTGGGAACTGATTTGGCTAAGGTGAATTCGCAAGTGCTGGCTTTTCAAGATCCGGTGCGGATTAAGTTAATCGAACAGTTTATCGGTACTGCTAATTTAGTTCAGGTGCTGGGGGTGCGGAATCAGGTTTTGGAACAGGCGGCTAAGCAGTTGAATCAATATTCTCAAGGATTTCCGGTGATTTTGCGGCGCTATTCTGATTTGCAGCGGGAGACGGATTTGACTAACAGTACGCTGAATGGTTTGCTAGCAAAACAGCAGGCTTTGCAGCTTGAAGCTGTGGGTAAAAAAGAGGTGGCTTGGGAAGTTATTGCGAAGCCGGAAATTCCGCGCTACAAAAATGGCGAGTTGATGGCTGTGGCTCCGATTATGCCTTTGAATTTGGCTTTGGGAGGATTGGCTGGTTTGCTGTTTGGGATGCTGGCGGCGCAGTTGGCGGAACGGTTTAATAATAAAACGGTGTTCCAGACTCCAGAGGATGTCAAACATTCGATTCGGCTGCCTTTGTTGGGGGTAATTCCTGCTAGCGATAAAATTTTGAGACTTCCGCCTGCGGAGACAACTCCGATTGATGTGGGAACTTCGCCGATGCCTACGGATGCTTTTCAAGAGGCTTTTCGATCGCTCAATGCTAATATTCGGTTGTTAAACGTTGATACTCCGATCAATTCTTGTGTAATTACGTCTTGTCAAGTTGCTGACGGCAAGTCTACTGTGGCGGTAAATCTGGCGCGGGCGGCGGCTGCAATGGGCCAGCAGGTGCTGTTGGTGGATGCGGATTTACGCAGGCCGCAGGTGCACGAAATGCTGGGTTTACCGAACTGGCAAGGCTTGCACAACGTGATTGCTGAGGATTTGGATGTGAAACAGGTGATTTTGCGATCGCCCCGTGATGAAAATCTATTTGTGTTAACTTCCGGGCCAGTTCCTCCCGATCCCACAAAGGTGCTTTCTTCCCGAAAAATGCAGCATTTAATGGCTGCTTTGGCAAGTAATTTTGATTTGGTTATTTACGATACTGCGCCGCTTTTGGGTTTAGCAGATGCGAATTTGTTGGCGGCTCATACTAACGGATTGATGCTGGTGGTGGGGCTGAATCAAACTGAGCGGGAGGCGCTGTTGTTGGCTTTTGAGGATTTGAAAATGGCGGGGATTCCGCTGTTGGGAATGGTGGCGAATAACGATAAGGGCAGCAGGTATTTCTATCAGTCTTACGTGCAGAATTACATTCAGGAAAAGTCTGTTTAGGAGATAGGACGTACGGTTGAAACCGCGTCTACACAAACGAAGTCCGCTTTCGGGCCGACTGAATAAAATTACTTGTTACCAGGCAGAGCCTGGTAACGGAGATCCGGAGGCTCTGCCTCCATTGTCGATTGTCCCAGCCGAGGCAGAGCCTCTGAATATGGGTTCCCCGGCAGAGCCTGGGAACCAGTTAAGGAAACGAGCGATCGAGTAACGGTGCGCTATCATCCGGGGCATTCGATCGCAAACATAAACTTTAAAAACAAAATTTCTTAAGATTTGCGATTAATACCTTGCACTATAATTAAGAGTTGAGAGATTTAAACAAATCCCGGCACTTGCAAGTTAGCAAAACCTAAGAGTATGGCTGGTAAATCCAAATTTTGTAATACATCAATACGACTCCCTATGCTAGCTTGAAAATTAGAAGGGAGTTTTGTATTTTTTGAAATGGAGATCAAACAATGGCTATTGCTACTATCAACCCGGCAACGGGAGAAACTCTGAAAACTTTCGAGCCGATCGCAGATGAGGCAATTGAAGCTAAGCTGGAGTTGGCACAGCAAGCTTTTAACAAGTACCGCTACCTGCCATTTGAGCAGCGAGCTATGTGGATGCAGAAAGCTGCGGATATCTTGGAGCGCGATCGCGAAATTTACGCCCAAATGATGACCCTGGAAATGGGCAAAACACTCAAATCGGCGATCGGCGAAATCGAAAAATGCGCCTTAGTTTGCCGCTACTACGCCAAAAATGCCGCTCAATTTATGGCAGACGTACCCGCAACCACCGACGCTAGCAGTAGCTTTGTCCGCTACCAACCGCTGGGCGCTATTTTAGCCGTCATGCCCTGGAATTTCCCATTTTGGCAAGTTTTTCGGTTTGCGGCACCGACGCTGATGGCGGGCAATGTCGGCTTGCTAAAACACGCTTCCAACGTGCCGCAGTGCGCCTTGAAAATCGAACAAATTTTCGCGGAAGCTGGCTTTCCCGAAGGAGTTTTTCAAACTTTGTTAGTGGGCTCGGACAAGGTAGCTAAGATAGTTGCGGACGATCGCGTAAAAGCAGCAACTCTCACCGGTAGCGAACCAGCCGGGGAAAGTTTGGCAGCAAATGCGGGCAAAAACTTGAAAAAAGTTGTGCTGGAATTGGGAGGAAGCGACCCATTTATTGTGATGTCCAGCGCCGATTTACCAGCAGCTTTATCAACAGCCGTTACATCGCGGATGCTGAATAACGGTCAATCTTGTGTGGCAGCCAAACGCTTTATTTTAGCAGAAGAAATCGCCGACGAATTCATCAAAGGATTTGTCGAAAAATTCGAGCAATTAAAAGTAGGCGATCCGATGTTGCCCGCAACCGATATCGGCCCTTTGGCTACCCCAGCAATCCTCAAAGATTTGGACAATCAAGTGCAAGCCTGCATCCAATCGGGAGCAAAACTGCTGACAGGCGGCCGCCCATTGTCAGAGAATGCCGGCAATTTCTACTTGCCAACTATCCTCTCAGATATTCCCCCGGATGCTGCGGCGCGCCAACAAGAGTTTTTTGGCCCGGTAGCTATGGTATTCCGGGTTGCAGGCATCGATGAGGCGATCGCCCTGGCAAACAGCACATCCTTTGGCTTAGCTGCGACAGCTTGGACTACAGTAAGAGCAGAGAGCGATCGGTTTATGGACGAACTAGAAGCCGGTGCCGTATTCATCAACGGCTTAGTCAAATCCGATCCCAGATTGCCCTTTGGTGGCATTAAGCGATCGGGTTACGGACGCGAATTGAGCATCCAAGGAATCCACGAATTTGTCAACATTAAAACAGTGTGGGTCAAATAAACGCGCGATCGATCGGTCAACTTCTCAAAAAAATCTAAATCAATCTGCGTTGATTGTGGTACGGGCGTCGGGCCTGTGAATCATCTGCGGTTAAAAATTCCAATTTAGTATTTTTTCCAGAAGTTGACGAAGACAAAAAACACCCACTTACAGAGGAAAAAAAGGGAAATGAACACAGCTCAACTATTGGTCAAATGTTTAGAAAACGAAGGCGTAGAATACGTCTTCGGACTTCCCGGAGAAGAAAATTTAGAAGTTCTAGAAGCCCTAAGAAACTCTTCAATTAAATTTATTACTACTCGTCACGAACAAGGCGCCGCCTTCATGGCCGACGTTTACGGCCGCCTCACAGGCAAAGCAGGCGTTTGCTTGTCCACCTTGGGCCCCGGCGCAACTAACTTAATGACAGGAGTTGCTGACGCTAACTTAGACGGCGCTCCTCTAGTAGCAATTACCGGACAAGTCGGCACGGACAGAATGCACATAGAATCCCACCAATATTTAGATTTGGTGGCTATGTTCGCTCCAGTTACTAAGTGGAACGCTCAAATTGTCCGCCCCAGTACCACGGCAGAAATTGTCCGCAAAGCTTTTAAAGTAGCTCAAAGCGAAAAGCCCGGTGCAGTTCACATTGACTTGCCAGAAAACATCGCAGCAATGCCTGTCGAAGGACATCCGCTAACCAAAGACAACCGCGAAAAAACTTTTGGCGCTTACCAAAGCCTGAATAAAGCCGCTGTGGCAATTTCCAAGGCAAAAAGTCCTCTGCTGTTAGTAGGAAACGGCACGATCCGCGCTAACGCCAGCGATGCTTTGACAGAGTTTGCTACTCGATTAAATATTCCCGTAGCTAATACTTTCATGGGCAAAGGCGTAATTCCTTACACTCATCCTTTGGCACTTTGGACGACGGGATTGCAAAAACGGGATTACATTAGCTGTGCTTTTGAAGAAACGGATTTAGTGATTGCTGTTGGCTACGATTTGATTGAATATTCCCCTAAAAAGTGGAATCCTGACGGCAAAATACCGATTATTCACATTGGAGCTCTCCCAGCAGAAGTTGATAGCAGTTATATTCCTGTTGTAGAAGTTGTGGGGGATATTTCTGATTCGCTGAATGAAATTTTGCAGCGTGCCGATCGCATGGAGAAAACAGACCCTTTTGCTAAGCAGTTGCGGGCGGATATTCGCGCTGGGTACGAACAATATGCAAACGATGATGGTTTCCCGATTAAGCCACAAAAACTGATTTACGATTTGCGGCAAGTCATGGGCCCGGAAGATATTGTGATATCTGATGTGGGTGCTCACAAAATGTGGATCGCGCGGCACTATCATTGCGATCGCCCGAATACCTGTTTAATCTCCAACGGATTTGCGGCGATGGGGATTGCAATTCCCGGCGCGGTGGCTGCAAAACTCGTTTATCCCGATCGCAAAGTAGTAGCAGCAACGGGCGACGGCGGTTTTATGATGAACTGTCAAGAGTTAGAAACTGCGTTGCGCATCGGTACTAATTTTGTTACTCTCATCTTTAATGACGGCGGCTACGGGTTAATTGAATGGAAGCAGGAAGATCACTTTGGTCATTCAAATTTCATCAAATTTGGCAATCCCGACTTTGTGAAATTTGCCGAAAGTATGGGTTTAAAAGGCTATCGCGTGGAAGCGGCCAGCGATTTAATTCCTATCCTGAAGGAAGCGCTCGCTCAAGATGTCCCCTGCGTGATTGACTGTCCAGTAGATTACCGGGAAAATGCCCGTTTCAGTCAATTATCTGGGGATATGAGTTGCCATACATAAGTTAGGAAACGGGCATTTTTTTGCCCGTGTCAATCAACATACTTCACTTACCTGAAATCCGCTGTATTTCGGGTAAGGGACACTCTTTTATATAAAGTTTTGTAGCTTCTTTGAGGTTGGCGATCGCTTCTTCTATTGTTTCGCCTTGGTCAACTGTGCCGACTTCTGGACATTCGGCAATGTACATATCTTCTTCTTTATAAATGATGGCTGTGAAGCTTTGAGTGCTCATAGGTTTTTTGATTCCATCATCAGAGGTTGCTGGCTTTCTATTACCTAGTTTATCTCGGATGAATCATTTTTACAAGTATAGGATTGAAATGGGCGATCGCGTGATTTAATGATATTTGTATGCGATTCAATTAATTGATGAGTGGAATTAAGCGCCAAATCACCCTTGACAGTCGGCACATTGCTAAACACTTGCCAGACACGCCACAAATGAGAAGACTGCTTAATAAAGGACGTGCTGCTCATATTTTTAACAATGAGGCTACGATGAATCAGGTAGCTCAAGCCATAATAGAAGAGGGAGAATTTACAGATACGATTCGGGGCTACGAGCGTTGTGGTATGTTTTTTATTGAATCAATTGGTTATAGAGTTGACCCGGATGGTAGCCGTCTTTTACTTTATTACGGAGAGATAAAAGTTGATGCAGAAAACCGATACCACGTTACTCCCCGCACCCGACCCAGTGAAGAATAACTGGGAGTTTACAGAGGTATGGATCGATCCAAATCTTTCACCGCCTTATCTGCTTTTGTTACTAAGTGACGCTGAGGGAAATTGTCGGATTTACGATCCGGCTGAGGGTTATAAAGTTGTGTTTTCTAGTAAGAGTTATGATGAGGCACAGTATTGGCTTTTAGAGGATGAGTATGAACCCGTAGAAGGGCGGCTGAGAATGTCGGAGTTAGTTTGAATAGTTGATGTTGAAAGGGCGATTCCCTACGGGATAGCTGCGCTTCACGCGCTTTTGCTCTCATGCCTCACTCTATTAACTTATTATCAGCAATAACTATGATATAATTTAAAATCTGACTTTTGTAAAAGCCATGTCTCAAGCAACATTAACTGACGTTTCCTTAGATCCAATATTAGAGCGCTTGACGCAACTTGCCCAACTAGAACCTGATTGGGATTCTTATGGTGCATTGCCCGTTTCGCCCGTTGCTTTTGTAAAAGCCTGTCAGTTGCTCATTCATGTCAAATACTCTCTTTCGCCTTTAGTGGGCGAGCGCATTTTACCCTATGATGCAGCACCAATTGCTAATGGTAGCCTACAACTGGAATGGCGAAGCCCACACGGCAATCTAGAAGTGGAAATTCAACCTGATATGAATTTCAGCTATCTACTAATTAAGGGAGAAGGAAACGAGAGAAAATTTGAGGAGAAAAACCAGGTATCATTGTCTGAAGTCCTGAATGTGGTGTCTCAGCTATTGATTGCATAAGTCAGGATGAGATAATGCTAGAAGAAATTGCAGACAATGATATTCTTTATCGTCGAATTCCTAATGTACATCTTTATGAGGATGGTACGGTAAAATCAGTTGCTTTTCAGGTTAGAGGAAAACCAGATAATAGTATCTCTGTTGAGTTAGCGAGGCTAACAACTCCCCAGCAAATTTTAGCTGGTGCGAGAAATCCTGACACTACTAAAGTGGGTGTTTTGGTAGCAGGATATGCCCGTTCTTTAGGTTTCATTATCCGGCATGATCCCTTGCAGGATAATCCAGGTCATTGTCTGATTGAGGGGGAAAACAACAAAGTCAAGTGTAAACTATTGGCTGAGGCTACAACTATTTTAACTTTGCTTGAGTAAAGGCGATCGCACTTTTTGACAATTTGGGATGTAAGGGCGATCGCTTTAATTTATTCAATATAAAAAATCATATATCATTCAGGCCTCCTCCCGAATCTACGAGCTCGCTTAACTCTGCTTTAATACTATCTACAAGCGACATAAGAGCTTCTTCAATTTCATTGGGATCTCGATCTAAACCTGCCTCCACAAGAGCATTCCACCTATCTTTGAGATAATAGCGAATAGTTTGACAATATTTTGAGTTCCCAGTGTGGTACTGCTTATGAAAGTTTTTGGGTAAGGGCATCAAGTTGTCATTCCCATCTTTTTTAAAACGATTATATTTCTCTGCTGCAATTACTAATTCACTCTCATTACAAAGGAAGTGGGGAATTACATGGTGATTGCAAAAACCTCCCCCTGCTGATGGATACTTCTTGTTCTTAAGTTGTTGCATCACTTCCGATTTTTCACGATCGGGAAGAAGATAAACCAGATCCACTGGTGAACTTAGTTGTTTCCTGCATACAATCTTACCTTGACTGGCTTCCTTGATTATCAGTTCTCCAGTCGAGCCATCATACATAATCAAATATTCACCAGGTTTTATGTTGTATTGTATGCAAAAAACTGAACCTGGCATGATTGATTTTCTTGTCCACTGTCCAATACCCATTAAATTACCTCAATTCACCAGTGAGTAGTTTGAGAAGAATCATGAAAAGGATTTCCATTTCATCATCACTTATTGCTTCTTTCAGTTGAGAGCGTAGTCCATAACGGTCTAGCCCTTTTAGTTTTCCGAAAACTTTTTTTTCTTCTGGATTTAGTTGATTGTTTTTGTCAAATTCTTCAAGCTGCTTGCCAAACCCTTTTAGCAAGTCTTCAACCCTCATCTCCTCAAGTTCTCTTCGGAACTTTCCAGGGTCAAATTTTCTCGGTTTTGGTTGAGGAGTAAAATCAGGAAGATCTGGAAGCCTAACCCCTCCAAGTGCAAAAGCAAATGCAATTACTCCAAAAACCACCCCAAATGCGATCCTGAAGCACCACTTTACTATAAACCAAACTACATTCCAAATTCTAGAAGTGACTTTGGAAGTAGTTTCATTAGGATCTTCTGATGACGACTTAAGCTTTCCCATATTAATGTTGATACTCCTGCCAAGTTTAAAAATTCAACTTTACGGCAATTTTTTTTTTGGATTTTTAAGAGTTAGTTGTAGAATATCATCTCATTTCATTCTCGTCATTAGCAAAGAGTTGGATTTAATAGCCATTTTTCCCGTAAACTATATTGAATAAAGTAGGATTTAGTTGCTAAAGTATCAAACGGTAGGATAGAGTAGGATAGCAATAGGCAAAACCCAAACCCCCGACTCGACCTATGGACGTTCAAGAAGTCTTAAAATTGGCTGACGAGATGGTATTCGCTAAGACAGGAAAACACCTCAATCATTTACAAGAAGGTATATTACGCGGCACTTGGCAACGCCAGAAATACCCAGAAATTGCCAACACCTGCTACCGTAGTGAAGCTCATGTCAAGAAAGTCGCAGCAAAATTATGGAAACTGTTATCAGAAACATTAGGCGAAGATATCAATCAATCTAACTTTCGATACACAGTGGAAAGATTGCAATTATCCATAGTTGAATCAAACTTTGGAAACTATTATGCACAAATTGATAATCTCAGTGTTTGTGAGAACAATTCGCATCCCTCAGAAATCCCAAATACAGAAAAACCTAATCAGCCACTTTATAACCAAACTAAACCTAAAGAGCGACTAGACTTGTCGGATGCACCAGAACCCAACCTATTCTATAACCGCACATCCGAACTTTCCACCCTCGAAAACTGGATTTCAAGCCGCACCCGTCTCATCACCATCCTAGGCTTATCCGGTATTGGCAAAACCGCCCTGACACTCCAACTAATCCCACAAATTCAACAGGAATTCGATCGCATCATCTGGCGAAGTCTCCGCAACTCTCCACCGCTGGCATCACTCCAAACCGACTTAATCAACTTCTGTAGGGGCGGTGCCCCCGTGCCCGTCCCCTATCCCGAAGAAAGGGCGATCGCAGGGGGATTGCCCCTACTAGAATATTTACGATCGCACCGCTGTCTCATCATCCTCGATGATATCCAAACCATCTTCAGCAGCGCACAACTCGCAGGAAATTACCAACCAGGCTATGAAAATTACGGCACATTCTTCAAACAAATAGCAGAATCATCCCACAACAGTTGTTTAATCCTCCTGAGTTGGGAAAAACCCAGAGAAATAGCCGCCTTAGAAGGCGAAAACCGCCCCTGCAAATCACTGCAACTCAACGGTTTAGGCCCGGAAGCACAAGAAATATTCAGAGAAAAAGGTTTAGCAGAACCCGATAAATGGTCAGAACTAATCGACCTTTACCGAGGCAATCCCTTATGGTTAAATATAATTGCCACATTGATTCAAGACTTATTCGGCGGCAGCGTTTCCGAATTCCTATCCTATGATACCCTATTTTTAGGTGACTTAGAATCACTATTGGAGCAGCAGTGCGATCGCCTCACCGCATCCGAACAAAAAGTTATGGGTTGGCTAGCAAGTACCCCAGAACCAGCAGACATCTCAAAAATACCGGAAAACCTGCAACTATCACCGCCAGAACTATTGAAAGTCATCCAATCTTTAGGACGACGGTCATTAGTTGAAACAGTAAAGCAAAATGGGCGATCGCACTTTGCGATCGGGCCAGTAATCAGAGAATATATAATAAACAAAACCAGAAGCCAAAACTGATAACCTTATCAATCCGCTAAACTAGAGCTAAGATAGTAAAAATTTATAGAGGTATGCTAAACTTTTGAATAGGCAAGATTTACAGAACCTAGCACTCACTAGACTTGAAGAAGTAGAAGTGCTGCTCAACAATCATAAATATTCAGGTGCTTACTACCTCAGCGGTTATGTGATTGAATGCGCTTTAAAGGCTTGCATTGCCAAGCAAACTCAGGAATTTGATTTTCCTGACAAGAAAACTGTTATGGACAGTTACACCCACGATTTAGAAAAGTTGGTTAAAGTTGCTAAACTTGATAAAGAGTTAAAGTCTCTCCTCGACGATCCTAATTTTTCATTGGGATGGTTAGAGGTCAGAGACTGGTCAGAAGAAAGCCGCTATCAAATACATAGCCAACAAAAAGCCCTGGATATATACTTAGCAATTACTGACCCCACTCACGGAGTTTTACAATGGCTACAGCAACATTATTAAGTCACGAAATAGCAGAAGGTCAAAGACTAATAGACGCTCTAAATGCAGCAAATCTATCAGTTGATTCTGCTCTCTGGAACTACGCACCAGAACCAGAAACATGGCGACTGACGCTCGCTACACCTCTGTACGATCGCGAAGGTTCGCTGAAAACTTATGGGCAAATTCTGTCAGTCTTTCGCCAAGTTAAACCTGAATTGAAAATCGATTGGACAGCACTTGTAGCAGTCAGCCCAAAACATGACTTAATTGAGGGCTTACGTCAGGAACAGCAAAAGTGGAATTTAGACTTATCTGGCCGAAGATTGACAAATAATCGGGTTAATCAGACGTGGATCGAAGATGCTTATATTTATCAAATCAAGTGAGTTGACCCGGCCAAAAATAGCTTAAAATAGGTGCGATCGCTTTTATTAGTCCCCCTCTGCTGGGACTTTGTTTGTGTAGTAGCGGTTTCAACCGCCGAGTCATCCGAATTTGGGTTCCCCCCACATCACTATATTAATGAAAATCGCCACCTGGAACGTCAACTCAATCCGCACCCGCCTAGAACACGTTACTAGCTGGTTGCAAGCAAACTCCCCAGACGTTCTTTGCCTGCAAGAAACCAAAGTTACAGACAAAGACTTCCCCCTAGAACCCTTCACCAACCTCGGCTACAACTGCTACATTTCCGGTCAAAAATCCTACAACGGTGTCGCCATTTTTAGCCGATCGCCCTTAACGCAAATCAGCACCGGATTTTCCCCTATTCTCGGCGACGAAACCACAGGTATCTTTGACGAACAAAAACGCCTCATAGCCGGGGTTATAGACGATATTCACATTATTTGCGTATACGTTCCCAACGGTTCCGAAGTCGGCAGCGAGAAATATGAGTACAAACTAAAGTGGCTCAAACTGCTGCAAGAATACCTCAAAATAGCACTAGACAAATCCCCCAACTTGTGCATTTGCGGCGACTTCAACATAGTCCCGGACGATCGAGATATCCACAATCCCAAAGCCAATGCGAACTCCGTCGGCCTATCCGTCCCCGAACGCCTCGCACTCACAGAAATCATCGAATTA